>JAWCLS010000009.1:0-18652 GCA_038850545.1 Bathyarchaeia archaeon | reverse complement strand
GCCTCGAACAAAACAACTTGAAGGCTATTGACACAATAATGGAATCTACAGCCTTCCTAATAGCCAACAAAGACTCTTTAGGTGCTTCGGCAAAACGCGAAAAGATATTTGATATACTCGCTTTACTAAAAGGCGTCGTGGACGGGGCAAAGAGGCTGCACATATTTGTCAACGTTAAGGTTGAGAACCTTGAAAAACTGCTTCAAGAACTGCCAGCATTGAAAAAGCCTACAATTGCTCCTTTAGCTGATAAAGATTGGTGTTCGGTTAACACCGTGGTTGAAAAGGATGCATTCTTAAAGATTCTCCCAACCATTCGCAAGCTTGCCCAG
This sequence comes from Bathyarchaeia archaeon, assembly GCA_038850545.1. Taxonomy (GTDB): domain Archaea; phylum Thermoproteota; class Bathyarchaeia; order Bathyarchaeales; family Bathycorpusculaceae; genus JAWCLS01. Next base: position 18,320 of record JAWCLS010000009.1, on the reverse strand, counting down.
GGCTTAGTGGTCTACGAGCCTAGGCAGGTTTTAGCCTTAGATGAAGTTGGTTCAAAATGAGGAATATAATAAGAATATGGGATGCCTCTTTAGGCTTTCCAAAGTGGATTGAGAGGGAAAAACTTCTAAGGGAAGTCGCTCAGCTGGAAGAGGAAGTCAGGGCAATCATTGAAGAGGTTAAGGCACACGGCGACGCTGCGCTGCTAGAATTTACGAAAAAGTTTGACGGGGCTTCTCTGAAGAATGAAAATTTACAAGTGAATACCGAAGAGATCAAAGAAGCTTATGAAAAGGTCTCTAAGGAACAAGTTTCCGCAATCGAAACCATGAAACAAAGACTGGAAACGGTTGAGAGATCTATCTTAAAACAAGCGGAAACAGAGGTTGAGTTTGAAGATATTCATGTTAAATTTCGCTTGCACCCGATTGAAAGTGTTGGTTGTTATGTGCCTGGAGGAAAAGCCTCCTACCCAAGCACTCTAGTAATGACTGTTGTTCCGGCAAAGTTGGCCGGTGTACCTAGGGTTGTGGTTTGCTCCCCGCCAAACATAGGTGGAACAATAAACCCTTTAACCCTTGTTGCTGCTGACATCTGTAAAGTTGATGAATTTTATAAGGTAGGCGGCGTCCAAGCCATAGCGGCAATGGCCTATGGGACAGAAACCATTAAGCCAGTTAAGAAAATTGTGGGGCCGGGAAATAGGTATGTGACCATGGCGAAAATTCTTGTCTCCAGAGATGTTGCCATAGACGTGCCAGCTGGTCCAAGCGAACTTCTAGTCTTAGCTGATGAGACTGCAGACCCACGTTTTATAGCTCTTGACATGTGCTCCCAAGCTGAGCATGGACCAGACAGCATTGTTGGGCTTGTAACAACTTCGAGGGCAGTTGCAGAGAAAGTGGTTTCCGAGCTTGAAAGGATTGTTTATTCTGCGCCTAGAAGCAGCATAATAGCGGATGCATTATCGAATAATGGGTTTGTAATTGTCTGCAAAACTGTTGATGACATGGTGAGGCTTGCGAACGCATTCGCGCCAGAGCATGTCGAAGTAATCACAAAAAATTCAGAACAAGTTGCAGAAAAACTGCTTACAGCTGGGCTAATCCTAATAGGTCCCTATAGTCCGGTCTCTCTGAGCGACTATTATAGCGGAACAAATCATGTGCTGCCAACCGGAGGTTTCGGAAAGACTTTTTCAAGTTTATCTTCCCTTGATTTTGTAAGGAGAGTTGCCATTGTTAGCTGTTCCAGGAGCGGCTTGTTAAAAGCGCTTGGGCACATTAAAGTTTTAGCCGAGGCTGAAAATCTACAGAACCACTATAGGGCGGTTGAAGGGAGGTTTAAAGTTGAAGGTTCGTAGCGAAGAGTGGTTTAAAAGAAAACTTGAAGAAGTCCAGTTTATCGGATACGCCTTTGGGGATACCGTCAAAAGCGTAGAACTGCGTTTTGGCGTGGAACGCTCAAAAATTGTTAAACTTGACGCTAATGAAAACTTTTTCATTCCCCGCGATAAGCTTGTTAAACTCATCATAGAATCTGTGGGGGAGTTAGATCCAAGGCTTTACCCTCAAGAAGAGGAGCTGGAACTTCGAGAAAGGCTAAGCGCCTATGTTAAAGTTCCAGTCGACTGTATAGCTGTGGGGAATGGAAGCGACGAGTTGATGGAGAGAATTGCCCGCCTATTTCTTGAAAGCGGAGAGCAAGCCCTATCAATTTCGCCTACTTTCTCCATGTACCGGCATGCCGTAAAACTCCAAAGGGCAGAACTCGTCGAGGTCGCACTGAAAGAAGACTTTTCCCTAGACGTAAACAGCCTCCTATCAAAGGTAACACCAAAGACAAAAGTGCTTTTCTTATGTTCCCCAAATAGCCCAACAGCTAACCAGTTCAAAACCAGTGAAATAGAGTTTTTAGTCGAAGAATTTCCAGGTATCGTGATTGTTGACGAAGCTTATGTGGAATTTGCGGAAAACTCAATCGTGCAATTAACCAGAAAATACGGAAACGTAATAGTTTTAAGGACCTTTTCAAAAGCGTTCGGCCTAGCTGGATTAAGACTTGGGTACTGCGTGAGTAACGCTGAAATTGTCGCCACATTATCAAGGAATGTAGGGCTGCCTTATCCTGTAAACATTATAGCCTTAAAGGCTGGGGTGAAGGTTTTAGAAAACTTAAGCCTCATGGAAGAAGCTGTCGGGCAAATTAAAGCTGAACGGGAAAAATTAATAAAAGCTCTTAATGAAATAAACGGAGTTAAAGCCTTTAATTCTCAAACAAATTTTGTGCTCTTTAAGACGGATAAACCATCAGCGGAAGTTTATCAAGGCTTATTGAGTAGGGGCGTTATTGTTAAAAATTTGGGCACAATTCTTAATTTTCACAATTGTTTTCGGGCTACTGTCGGCTTACCCGAGATGAACGCTAGACTAATTAAAGCATTGAAAGAAATTTGCACAAAAATTGAAAGGAAAAGGAAGTGAAGTGTGTGAGAGTTTCGGAGGTGTCAAGGAAAACACGCGAAACGGAAATTTTTGTAAAGGTGGATCTGGACTCTGTTGGAAAGGCTGACGTTGACACTGGAGTGGCGTTTCTCAACCATCTAATAACCGCTTTGGCTTCTCATAGCTTAATTGACATAACAGTCCGTGTGAAGGGAGACCTTAAGCACCACATGGTTGAGGACGTGGCCATATGCCTAGGCGAAGCAATCAGAAAGGCTTTAGGCGACGGTGAAGGAATAACCAGGTTCGGATTCGCCGCAGTTCCCATGGACTGCTCCCTTGCATTTTCAGCAGTAGACTTAGTTAAGCGCCCCTATGCTAAAATTGACCTAAAGTTTAGGGGCAAAAAAATCGAGGACATGGCATGCGAGGACATTTACCATTTTCTTGAAACGTTGGCTTTCTCCATGCAGGCGAACATTCACTTATGGACTCAGTACGGCGCCAACGACCACCACAAGGCAGAAGCAGCCTTCAAGGCTCTCGCCCTTTCTTTAAGGCAAGCAGTAGCCATAGACCCGAGAAGAAAAGGAGTGCCAAGCTCTAAGGGGGTGATCTAATTTCCCAAGGCGGTCATCATAGACTACGGAGTTGGAAACCTTTACAGCCTCAAATGTGCACTGGAGAAAGTTGGCTTCACCGCCTTACTTAAGCTTTCGAAGGTGCAGCTTAAACAAGCTGAAGCCATAATCCTCCCAGGCGTCGGAGATTTCTCAACAGCCTCCAAAAACCTAGCTCCCATTAGAGAAGCTTTGTTTGAGCTGGCTAAAGGCGGCACTCCAGTTCTAGGCATATGTTTAGGTATGCAGCTTCTGTTCCAAAAAAGTGAGGAAGGTAACGGCGAGGGACTTGGATTGCTTGAAGGCGAAAATGTTCGACTGCCAGACTTTGTTAAAGTTCCCCACATGGGGTGGAACACCATTCAGATAATAAAGCAAAACATGTTATTTGAAGGTTTAGAAAGCGAGGCCTATTACTATTTTGCCCATTCATACTACCCGGTTCCAGTTGAAAATGGCATTGTCTGCGCTGAAACCACCTATGGAACAACTTTCGCATCAGTAGTTGCAAAGCAAAATATCTACGGCACACAGTTTCACCCAGAAAAATCCGGCATGCAAGGATTAAAGTTTCTCAAAAACTTCCTAAATTTTGTAAAAGGGTGATTTAGAGTGAAAATATTTCCAGCGATTGACTTAATGGAAGGCAAGGTCGTAAGGCTTTTTCAAGGCGACTCCAAAACAGCCAAAAAATATGACTACCTAGGAGAACCGGTAGCGATAGCCAAAAAGTGGGAGGAAGAGGGGGCCGACGCCCTCCATATCATAGACTTAGATGCTGCCTTTAACAAGGGGAACAATCTTGCAACAATTTCAAAAATAGTTGAAGCTGTAAAATTGCCCGTACACGTTGGAGGGGGAATAAGAAGCTTAGAAGCTGCCGAAAACTTGCTCAATATTGGAGTGCGCTATGTTATGCTTGGAACCTTAGCTTTCAGAAAACCAGAAGCCACGGCGAACCTTAGGAAAAAGTTTGGCGACCGGGTCATTGTAGCCCTAGATCATAGGAACGGCAAGGTAATGATTGAGGGTTGGAAGACACCAACTGGACTAGAGGTTAAAGACGCTTTGGAAAGGTTTTTAGGACTTCAAGTTAAAACTTTTCTGCTAACTTCAATAAGCAGAGATGGAACCCTTGAAGGTATAGATGTGGACGTTTTAAGTCAAGCATGCGCCTATAAGGAAGCACGAATAATTGCAGCTGGTGGCATAGGCAGCTTAAAAGATTTGGCGGTTCTAAAGCGAATAGGCGTTTACGGCGTAGTTATAGGAAAAGCCTTGTATGAAGGCATGTTTACGTTAAAAGAAGCCCTGAAAATCGCCAAGGAGGCGGGTGGCTGATGCCTTTGGCAAAGCGCATAATACCATGCTTAGATGTTGACCATGGAAAAGTGGTGAAGGGGACTCACTTTCTGAATTTAAAAAATGCTGGCGACCCGGTGGAGTTGGCAAAACGCTACTCCGACGAAGGAGCAGACGAGCTGGTTTTTCTCGACATAACGGCTTCTCCTGAAAGACGGAAAATACTGAAAGACACTGTGGAAAAGGTTGCCGCAGAAATAAACATCCCCTTCACGGTTGGAGGGGGAATACGCAACATTTCAGACGCAAGACTGGTGCTCTGCAGCGGGGCAGACAAAGTGTCAATTAACACAGCCGCGGTTGAAAACCCCCCTATAATCACAAAGCTTGCAAAAACCTTTGGAGAACAATGCGTGGTGGTTGCCATAGATGCCAAGAGACGCTATGAAAAGGCAGACGGCAAATTCACAGCGGAAACAAATGAAGGACCTTGCTGGTTTGAAGTATACACCTACGGAGGACGCAAGCCCACAGGGTTAGACGCGGTCCAGTGGGCGGTGAAAGTTGAAGAGCTTGGAGCTGGAGAAATTCTCTTAACATCTATGAATAGGGATGGAACGAAGGATGGATACGACCTGGAGCTGACCCGCAGCATTTCTGAAAAAGTAAACATCCCAGTTATAGCAAGCGGGGGAGCTGGAAAACCAGAACATTTCCTAGAAGCTTTCACCATTGGAAAGGCTGACGCTGCTTTGGCAGCCTCAGTCTTCCATTATGGCGAATATCCCATTCGCGTCATAAAGATGTTTTTGAAGGAAAAAGGGGTGAACGTACGGCTTTGACGAGGAAGAAAATAAGCATTGAGAAGCTGGGCTTTGCTAAAGAAAAGGGTCTTATTCCAGTGGTAGTTCAAGATGCCAACTCAAAGGAAGTGCTGATGCTTGCGTACACAAACATGGAAGCCTTAAAGAAAACCTTGGAAACGGGCTACGCCCACTACTGGAGCCGTTCCAGACAAAAACTTTGGATGAAAGGTGAAACTTCGGGAAACGTGCAGAAGATTAAGAATATCATTGTGGACTGCGACTATGATGCCCTACTTTTCATAGTTGAGCAGAAGGGCAACGCTTGCCACACGGGAGAAAGGACGTGTTTTCATAACGAACTTTGCAAAGAATGAGCGTACGAGCCAGACGCGGTCTGGCTAGAGCAGAACCTTCAACAAGTCAGCCTTAGTTATGATGCCTACAACCTTTCCCTTTTCAGATACTAAAACGGCTGGATAAACTTGTAAAAGATTTGAGACCACTCTCAATGGGGTCTTTCTTCCAACTTGTGGAAATCCCTCTTCCATAATGTCTTCAATGGACAGTTTTGAGATTTCCATAAACTCTTTTCCAGACGCTATTTGTTCCAGTATTGTTTTCTCTGAAATGTTTCCGACAACATTTTCTCCGTTAAATACTGGGAGCTGGGAATAACCATGCTCCATCATGAGCTTAACAGCTTTCGAAACAGGCTCATTCTTTTGAACTCCAACAATCTTGTTATGGAGCACGTCGGCGGCATGAAATTCGGTTCTTATTTCCAGGTTTTCAAGTGCATCAAAAATTGCTTTAACCTTATCATAAGAAGGGTTTATCTTATTGGATTCTAACTTCGCGATTAACGACTGACTTACGCCTGCAAGCTGTGCGAGTTGCTTTTGAGTTAGACCTAACATCCTTCGCTTTTTAGCGATTTCTTCAAGGGATGGAAGCATAAAACTAATTTCAACGACGCGTTTTAAATTCTTTTTGGAATAAAAATTTCAGAAAGTTATTAAAGTAAGAATTGCGTCTTTAGCAAGCCATAGCCATAAACATGCCTTGGAGAGGATGCTTTCTGGGAAGAGAGAAAAGTGTGAAGAAGCGCACCATAGCCGAGATAAATGAGAAAATAAAGAAGGGCGATGTCCAGGTTCTGACGGCTGAGGAGATGAAAAAGCTTGTGGAAAGCAGCGGTGTGGAAGTCGCCTTTAAAGAGGTTGACGTAGTTACAACAGGAACCTTCGGAGCTATGTGCTCTTCAGGAGCCATAATAAATCTTGGGCACTCAGACCCTCCCATTAAAATCCAAAATGCTTGGATAAACGATGTGCCAGTTTGCCATCCAGGAGCAGCTGTGGACCTTTACATAGGCGCCACAATGATGTCTGAGACAAGGCCCTTTGAATACGGCGGAGGCCACGTTATTGAAGACTTAATCAGCGGGAAGGAAGTTGAGGTTAGGGCTACAGCTTACGGAACGGACTGCTACCCAAGAACCCACCTCAAAACAACAGTAACAAAGGACGACTTGAACCAGTTTTATCTGATAAATTTTAGAAACTGCTACCAACGTTATGTTTGCGCCACAAACAGCCGAGACGAAACCATCTACACATATATGGGTAAGCTTCTCCCAAGGTTTGGAAACGCAACCTTCTCCGGTTCAGGAGCCCTAAACCCATTAATGAATGACCCGGACTATGAGACTATTGGAATAGGCACCAGAATTTTCCTTGGAGGGACTCAAGGCTACGTTATAGGAGAAGGCACACAACATGACCCCAAAAATCTTTCAGGAACAATCATGGTCCGCGGAGACTGCAAAAAAATGAGCCCCAAGTTCATAAGGGGAGCAGCTTTCACAAGGTATGGCACTACGCTTTACGTTGGAATAGGCATACCAATACCTATCCTTAATATTGAGTTGGCAAAGAAAACAGCAATACGCGACGAAGACATCCTTGTCCCAATAGTCGACTATGGGGTTCCAGTGAGAGACCGTCCCAAACTGGGGATGGTAAGCTATAAGGAATTAAAGTCTGGCACAATAACAATCAACGGTAAAAGGGTTAAAGTAAGCCCCCTCTCAAGTTTGAAAACTGCTATAGAGATTGCGGAAACATTGAAGTCTTGGATTGAGGAAGGCTCATTTTACCTGTCTGCTCCTGTTGAAAGACTCCCGACGGACACGCAGTGTAAGCCTATGAAGCAAAGCGAGGAAGTGGTTTTGGTTAAAAGTGTAGCCCACGAAGCCGTAACCTGCAGAGAAGACGAGAAAATTGAAGAGGTTGCCAAGCGGATAATAAATCACTCAGTGAACCATGTTGTCGTCGTCGACGAGTATGAAAAACTCAGAGGCATAGTAACCTCGTGGGATATCACCAAAGCCGTTGCCGAAGGAAGGGTAAGACTTGAAGATATTATAACCAGAAAAGTGGTGACCACAACCATGGAGGAACCGCTGGAGGCAGCGTCAAGAAAAATGGCTCAACATCAGATATCCGCCCTACCAGTAATCGACCACAACAGAAAGGTTTTAGGAATAATAACCTCTGAGGATGTAGCCAAACTTTTGGGGAGGAAAGAAAATGGTTAGAATACTCTTAAGGTTTCCAGAAAACATAGTGGACCAGCCCATAATATCCCAGATAATACTTCAGCATGGCATACCGCTGAATATAATAGCTGCGCATGTAGATTTCCACGGGGGCCAAGTGCTCGCAGACGTGCCACCCGCGGATGTTAAAAAAGTGATTAACGCCTTTAAAGAGAAAGGCGTCATCGTAACCATTCCAAAGTTAATAGAGGTAGAGGAGGAAAAATGCCTCCATTGCGGCGCATGTTATTCCCTTTGTCCAGTGGGCGCCATAACCTTCAAGGAAGACTTTTCAGTATATTTTGACATGGAAAAGTGTATTGGCAGCCCTTGCGGATTATGCGTTGACGCTTGCCCTGCCAGAGCCATAAAACTTGCTAAAGGACAAGAGTTTTTGGTGCCAAAAAATGAAAACAAAAAATCTTTTTAAGAAAACTTTTCAGCTCAAGGAGACAAACTGCACTATAATATCAGATAGCGAATACTCCATCAACATCGCCATGTCCTCCCTTAAGCATAATAGAAGACAGCTGGAAATATACGTCCGGGAACATCCAGAATTTCTATATTCCCTTAACCCGGTCCGCATAAAGAACGGGCCTAGAATAGTTAAGTTAATGGCTGAGTATGCAGAGAAAGCAAAAGTTGGGCCCATGGCCGCCGTAGCTGGAGTATTAGCAGACCTCGCCGTTGAGGAAATGCTCCATGCGGGAAGTAGGGTGGCTATTGTTGAAAATGGGGGAGAAGTCTCAGCTGTTTCAAATCAACCCGTTAATATTGTCCTTCGTGCCGGGGATCATCCACTCTCAAACAATTTTGGTTTCAGATTAGAAGAGTTTCCAATAGGAGTTGCAACAAGTTCTGGCATGTTTAGCCACGCGTTAAGCTTCGGAGAGGCGGAGGCTGTCACAATCTTTGCCGTAAATGCTGGGCTGGCTGATGCTGCAGCCACGGCGATAGGAAACCTAATAAAAGGAGATAACCGCCGCGAAGTGGTGAAACTCGGCGTTGAAAAAGCCATGAGCATAGAGGGGGTTAAAGGAGTCCTCATTATTTACAGAGACTTTGTGGGAATAGGCGGTTGCATCCCGCAACTAGCTAAAATGAAAGATTTTCAATCTTCACCTAACTTAAATTCTTCGTGGACAGCCTGAACAGCAGCCTTTCCATCCACCTCTTTAACCACAAAGGAAATATTTAGTTCGGAAGACCCCTGCGCAATCATTCGAACATTTATTCCTTTGCGGGCGACAGCTGTAAATATGCGGGAGGCTATTCCCGGAGTGCTTTTCATTCCAGCTCCGACAGCCGAAATTACACAAACATCATCCTCAGCTGTTATTTCGCTGATTAAGCCTCTGCCGAGAAGCGCAACTTCTAAAGCGTTAACGGCTTTTTCTAAAACATTTCGCCTGACGATGAGTGATATATTGGCTTCTGAAGCGCCTTGTGAAATCATTAGAATGTTGATTTTATTTTTTCCAAGCACGTCAAAAACCTTTGCGGCTGTTCCGGGAGCGCCAATCATGCCAGCACCGCTAACATTAATTAACGCCACGTCCTTGAGAAGGGTTACAGCTTTCACTGTGGCTCCAGGCTTGACTTTCTGCTCTTTCATTAAAACGGTTTCGGGACCTTCTGGGTTGAAAATGTTTTTTATTCTAACTATAGTGTTTCCATCTATAATTGGTTCTAATGCTCTTGGATGCATAGCTTTGGCTCCGAAAACAGCCATCTCCAAGGCTTCCTTGAAAGAGAGTTCAGGCAGGGTTCTGGCATCTGGGACTATTTTCGGGTCAGAAGTCATTAACCCATCCACGTCAGTCCATATCCAAACCTCTTCTGCAGCTAATGCTGCGCCTATCAATGTGGCTGTGTAGTCGGATCCTCCGCGGCCGAGGGTTGTTGTTATGCCGTCTTGGGTTGCAGCTATGAAGCCTGTTACCACTGGAACTGTTCCTTTTTCTAATAATGGCTCCAGCCTTTCCTTAACTTGAAGCTTGGTCACGTTCATGAGGGGATTTGCCTCTCCAAAATTTGAATCAGTCACTATTCCCGCTTCTGCCCCCGTGAGGAAACAAGCTTCAAGTCCGATGTTTTTAAGGGCTCCATAAACGATGGGCGTTGATAACCTTTCACCGAAGGACAAGATATAGTCCCTTGACCTCGGCGTAAGCTCCCCCACGTAGATTATTCCAGTTAAGACTTTCTCAAGCTCATCCACCGTTGACGTGATCAATTGTAGAATTTCCTCTTGAATGTGAGGGTTTCGGATGACCTTTTCAGCTAATTTTACATGCTTGTCGAGCATTTCTTGCCTAAAAGGGTTAATGAAACCTTTTTCTCTCTTCTCAGCCGATTCAGCTGCCTCAGAAAGTTTTTCAGTAATTCCATCCAAAGCTGAAACCACAGCAACAATCTTGTGGCCCTGGCGTATATGATGAGCTATCAGCTCTGCGATGCGCTTTATATTTTCCCATGAAGCCACAGAGGTTCCGCCGAACTTCATGACGATCCTCATTTCTGATCAACCCTAAATTTCAAGCCAAAGTTTTGCTGCCAAATTCTGTTTTATATCTAGCAGATCCCTTAATATAGCACTGGCGGTTTCAGTTCCGCCTGCACCACGACCTATGACTGTTTGTTCGCCCGCAAATTCTGAAACGAAAGTAACAGCGTTTAAAGTTCCGCTCACCGACAAAGGGCTGTCCTTCGGAACTTTTTCCGGTTTTACCTCCAACTTGCCATTCACCGAGCCCAAAAGCTTTATTGTGCAGTTATTTTTGGCAGCTTCCTTCATGTCTTTTATGGTGATGTCTCTTATGCCTTTAATGCTCACATCTTTCAATGTCACCTTTTTGCCCATCACCCAATTTGCCAAAATCACAATTTTGCAAGCCGTGTCTATTCCATCAATGTCCATCGATGGATCAGCTTCGGCATAACCGAGTTCTTTAGCCTTTTGAAGGGCGTTCTCGAATGCCACGTGTTTTTCAGCCATCTCCGTCAGAATAAAATTGGTGGTTCCGTTCAGCACGCCTCTTATGGAGAGGATTCTGTCCCCGAAGAGGCATTTTTTGGCAAATTCTAGCAGTGGAGTGCCAGCTCCCACAGATCCGCTGAACCTGAAATAGACCTTGTTATGTTCGGCTAGTTCCGTTAGGGCTGGCAAGGCAAGGGCGAGGGGACCCTTATTTGATGTAACAACATGTTTTCCCGCTCTGAACGCGCTTTTGATGTAAGATAGGGCGGGTTCTCCATCCTTAACGTTGGTAGGTGAAACCTCAACCATAGCCTCAGCTTCCACAGACTCCACCACGTCGAAAACTGACATTTTTGGACGGCCATGTGCCTCATCAGCTGCCACCGTCCCCTTCTTGGTTTTTGCTAAAAGAATTTTCTCCAAGTCTAGTCCTTTCGGGTTTATGGCGGCTCCTCCCCTGTCAACCACGGCTACAACCCTCGGGTGGAAACCGTAATTTTTGGCCAATTCAGCCTTCCGACTTATGAAGAGTTTTGTCAGACTTTGACCAACAACCCCGTAGCCTACAAGGATTATCCTCATTGCCAATTCCCCTAGCAATTATGCCAACTGGACAGCAAAGCCCAAAAGCTTTTCAATGGAGCTCATTTCCGCATCAACCTCGTAAGGCTTCTCGTAAGCCTTCACCACAATATCAGGATCCTTAAGCCCGTGGCCCGTCGCCACGCAAACCATAGTCTCGTCCTTGTCGATTTCTCCGTTTTCAAGCATTTTCTTTAATCCAGCAATGGATGAGGCGCTTGCGGGCTCTACAAATAAGCCTTCGTATCTTGCAAGCATTTTTTGAGCCCCCAAAATTTCATTATCTGTAACCGTCTCTGCGGTTCCCCTCGAGTCTTTTATGGCCCTTATGGCTTTTTTCCAGCTGACTGGGGCGCCTATCCTTATAGCGCTTGCTACGGTTTCAGGATTTTTTACGGGCTCAATCGTGTCTTTTCCACCCTTAATGGCCCTTGCTATAGGGGCTGCCCCCTCAGCTTGGATTCCAACCATTTTAGGAAGCCTCGATATTAAACCAAGATTATAGAATTCAGTGAAGCCTTTCCATATGGCGCTTATGTTTCCAGCATTGCCAACAGGTACAACCACAACATCCGGCGGCTCTCCGTTTAGTTGATCACAGATTTCATAGGCTATTGTCTTTTGTCCCTCCAACCTATATGGGTTTATGGAGTTTAGGAGGTAAATCTCCCTGTGCTTTTCGGAAAGTTTAACCACCAATTGCAAGGCTTGGTCAAAGTTTCCGCGAATCTGCACAACTTTTGCTCCATAAACTATGGCCTGAGCTAGTTTTCCAAATGCAACCCTTCCCGACGGTATAAGAATTACACATGAAATTCCAGCCTTTGCGGCGTACGCAGCTAAAGAAGCTGAAGTGTTTCCCGTAGAGGCGCAAGCAACCATTTTCATTCCAAGTTCCACAGCCTTGCTTACCCCAACAGTCATACCTCTGTCCTTAAAAGAACCTGTGGGGTTTTCTCCCTCATTTTTTACGTAGAGGGTATCTATACCCAGCGCTTTTCCCAAACGGCGGCAGCGGTAAAGCCCTGTTCCCCCTTCATTCAGCGAAATTACTTTCGAGGGGTCACGGATGGGCATGAAATCTTTATACCGCCAAACGGATAATGGTAAACTTTTCCAATTGCTTTTTTCAATCTCCTCTTTTAGAAAAGCATAATCGTATTTAATTTCAAGTATATCCCCACATTTTCTGCACGAGTAAACAACTTCGTCTATGCCGTACTTTTCGCCGCATGCTATGCAAACCTGAGATATCAATTATTTCGCCTCCAGCAAGGTAACCCCCTTTCCAGGCTTCGTATAAAAGGTTTCTGCGTCTACGCCTACTGATTTAAACCCGTTTTCCATCGCTTTTACAACTTCAGATGCGACGCCAGACTCCGTGTCTACAATAGCTATCATGGATGGCCCAGCCCCGCTTATTGCAACGCCATAAGCGCCCGCTTTTAGGGCTGCATCTTTAACTATCTGATAGCCTGGAATCATGAAAGCTCTGGCGGGCTCAACAACCACATCAGACATGGAGCCTCCGATAAGCTTTACATCGCCTTTGGCGAAACCCAAAGCCATGGCTGCCGCATGTCCTACGTTATGCTTAAGCTTCTCCATCGGGATGGTTTCAGGTAAGACAGCTCTGGCTTTCTCGGTTTTCTTAGGCATCGTAGGAACCTTTGGAATAGCCACGCATACTCCCAGGTTTGGCGGTGCCTCCAAGGCTATAACTTCAAGGGGGTTATAGGACTTTATTATTATGAAGCCGCCACATATGGCGGCGGAAACATTATCGGCATGTTCAAAGCCAGCTGAGGCAACTTCCCCCTTGGCTGAAAAATAAATTAGCTGCTTATAGTCTAGTTGGAGATTAAACAGATGATTTAATCCGTATGCCACTGCAGCCGCTGAGGCTGCACTGCTGCCTAAACCAACACCTGGCAAGATTCCTTTTTCGATCTCGATTATCAACCCAGTCTTTAAAGAAAACTCTTTTATGATATGTTCAGCGACAACGCCGGCGGTGTTTTTATGCGGGTCTGTGGGAATTGTGTCTTTTGCTAGTCCATGAACTTTTATTTTGATTCCACTTGGGATGGGGATTATGCTAACTTTGTCGTGTGGATGCTCAAGAGCCATGCCGAAAACGTCGAAGCCTGGGCCTAGGTTGGCGGTTGTTGCGGGAGCTTTTACAACTACTTTGCGTGAAAACAGCTTTTCATCCACCTTTAAGGGAGCAGCAAGCATAATATTACATTTGTGGCGGATTTAAGTGCAACGGGCTCATTTGAAGGGTTGTTTGTCGTTTTCTTTTATGGGGTTATAACTTGTTCTTATTAATGGGGCAATGGGGGTTTTTAAAAAGGTGCCGTAATACTCGTTTAGAGAGAGCGCTTCGGGTTCGATGTTGAGGTGCTGCTGCAGCACCTTCACAAGAGTATATGCAAGCTCAAAAGTTGTTAAAACTGGAACATTAAATTCCACAGCTAACCTTCGAATAGTGTACTCGTCTTCTAAAGCGTCTGCATATTTTTCCGAGTTGTTTAATGTGGGTATGTTGATTACCAAGTGGATTTTACCTTCTTGCAGAAGGTTTAGGATGTTTGGCTTTTTGTCTGCTTCTCTTACTTTATGCACCACAGTTATGTTGTTAATTCCGGCGCTGCGCAAAGCCTCAGCAGTGTGCTCTGTAGCGTATATTTTGAAGCCCATATTTGCTAGTGCCTCTGCTAACGGCGTAATCTTTTTCTTTAACTCTGCACCGCCTACTGTTATAAGAACAGAGCCGCCTTTGAATGGAATGTTAAGCTCAGCTGCTTGCATGGCTTTCAAAAGGGCGTCTGCGAAATTTTCTCCTAAACACGCCACTTCTCCGGTGCTTAACATTTCCACGCCGAGAACAGGGTCAGCTCCGCTTAAACGCATAAAGCTAAACTGTGGAACTTTAACGCCAACATGCAAAAAGGATGGAATCTGACCGATTTCAGCTGGCGGAAGTTTTTTGCCCAACATTGCCATTGTGGCGAGCTCTATAAGGGGAATTCCTCGGGTTTTACTAACATAGGGCATTGACCTTGAAGCCCGCAAATTGCATTCTATCACGTATGTAACGCTGTCCTTCACCAGATATTGAATATTGAAGGGTCCCTTCACTTGGAGGGCTTTTATTATTTTATGCGTGTAGTCTTCAATAGTTTTTATCACATCATTTGGCAGAGTCTGTGGCGGTATAACCATTGTTGCGTCGCCGCTGTGCACTCCAGCGTTTTCAACATGCTCAATAATCGCTCCAATTAACACGTTTTCTCCGTCGGCCACACCATCTACTTCCACCTCTTTAGCCCCTTCAATGAATTTAGACACAACAACAGGGTGTTCTCTGGAAACTTCCGCCGCCTGCTTTAAGCTGTTTTCCAATTCTTCCTCTGAGTAAATAACTCTCATGGCTGACCCGGACAGGACATAGCTCGGCCGAACCAGAACCGGGTAACCAATTTTTTGGGCGAAGTTTTTGGCATCCTCAATTGTCGTCAGCTTGCTCCACTTGGGCTGCGGAATTTTTAAGGAATCTAGAAGGGCGCTGAATTTCGCTCTATCTTCAGCACGGTCTATGTTTTCGGCTAATGTGCCAAGAAGCCTTACCCCAGCTTTCGCCAATTTTAGAGCCAGATTGTTTGGAATTTGTCCTCCAACACTTACTATGACGCCTAATGGTGTCTCCTTATCATATATGTCTAAAACCCTTTCCAAAGTTAATTCTTCAAAGTAAAGTTTATCTGAAATGTCGTAGTCGGTTGAAACGGTTTCCGGATTGCAATTTACCATTATTGCCTCTTGAATGCCAAGCTTTTGGAGCGCCCAAATAGTGTTAACACCACACCAGTCAAACTCGACACTTGACCCTATTCTGAAGACACCTGCGCCTAGGACTATTACTTTAGTTTTACCAGTATAGAAATCTATGTCATCTTCTTCTCCGCCATAGGTTAGGTAAAGGTAGTTTGTCATGGCTGGCCATTCAGCAGCCAAAGTATCTATTTGCTTTACCACGGGGAGTATGCGCGCCTTCTTTCTCAGCTCCCTCACAGTCATTTCATCAGTTTTAAGGCAGACTGCAATTTGTTCATCTGAGAAGCCGAGACGTTTTGCCTCTTTAATTGTTTCAAAGAAGTTTTCATCATAAAACTTTAACGAGCGGAGTTTCTTCTCCATGTTTATGATGTTTGCAATTTTATGTAAGAAGAATGGGTCAATTCCACTTAGCTTGTAAATCTCTTCTATAGGTATTCCAATTTTGATTGCCTTAACAACTTTGAATAATCTTTCATCTGTGGGATTAGCTAGCGCATCCTTAATGGCCTCTGTCGGTTCGGGTTCGTCGTCTTCTCGGTTGCACACTAACCCTTTCTTTCCAATGTCCAGCATGCGAATTGCTTTTTGCAAGGCTTCTTCGAAGCATCTGCCAATAGCCATCACTTCTCCAACCGACTTCATCTGTGGGCCGATATGGCGATCCACATGCCGAAACTTTCTGAAATCCCATCTTGGAAACTTAACTACTATGTAGTCTAATGCCGGTTCAAAACATGCTGTGGTAACACCAGTAACCTTATTGATAAGTTCTGGAAGCAAATATCCGATGGCTAATTTTGCAGCTATATATGCCAGCGGGTAGCCCGTTGCCTTGCTGGCTAAGGCTGAGCTTCTAGACATCCGCGCGTTTATTTCTATGGCGCGGAACTCTTCTGACTTAGGATCTAAAGCCCATTGAATGTTACATTCGCCAACTATGCCCAAGCTTTGAACAGCTTTTATGGAAGCTGAACGAAGCATATGATATTCGCGGTTGGTTAGCGTCTGCGACGGTGCCACAACTATGGAGTCGCCTGTATGGACTCCCATGGGATCAAAGTTTTCCATGTTGCACACGGTTAAGCAGTTGTTGGCGTAATCCCGCATAACCTCATATTCTATTTCTTTCCAGTGGCCCAAATACTCCTCAACCAGCACTTGCGTAATCATGCTTTGCGCTAGCGCCCTCCTAACAATCTCTTCTAACTCTGTTTTGTTGTGGGCTACCCCTGAGCCCCTGCCTCCCAAGGTGTAGGCAACTCTGACGATGACGGGGTACCCTATCTCATCAGCAATTTCAAGCGCCTCATCTACGGAGAAAGCAGATTTACTTTTTGGGATGGGAATGCCTGCGCGGAGCATTGCTTGTCTGAAAAGTTCTCTATCTTCAGTTTCCTCTATCGCCCTGATGGGAGTCCCCAAAACCTTAACACCATATTTTTCAAGAATTCCTCTCTTTGCAAGCTGAACCCCGCAGTTTAACGCTGTCTGCCCACCGAATCCGAGGAGAATTCCATCGGGCCTTTCTCTCTCAATAACTTTCTCTGCATATTCAGGCGTTACGGGTAATAGGTAAACTTTTCCTGCTAAACGAGGATCAGTCTGGATAGTGGCTATGTTTGGATTGATTAAAACAGTCTCTATTCCTTCTTCTCTTAAGGCCTTAAGGCACTGGCTTCCGGAATAGTCAAACTCTGCAGCCTCGCCGATTTTTATGGCGCCACTACCCAGAATCAGAACTTTGCGCACAGACTCAAACTTTGGCATTTTATCCCCCCGAGATTTTCAAAAATTCTTCGAAAAGAAACTCCGTGTCGTACGGGCCGGGTGAAGCTTCTGGGTGCCATTGAACCGCGAAAGCAGGTTTGCTTGTGTGCCTTATTCCCTCAACAGACTTATCGTTGGCATTTATAAAACAAGCCTCTAACCCAGTTTTTTCTAAGGATTCTATTTTTACGGCGTATCCATGGTTTTGTGTGGTAATATAGCATCTGTTACTTTTGAGATCAAGGGCAGGTTGGTTTTGGGATCTGTGACCATATTTCATTTTGTAAGTGTCTCCGCCTAGGGCTAGCGCCAGAATTTGGGTCCCCAAGCATATTCCCATCATGGGAACACATTCTTCCACAAGCTCTCGAACACATTCAATGGTCTTAACGCATCTTTTAGGGTCGCCTGGACCATTGCTTATTAAAACGCCGTCTGGGTTATATTCTAAAATTTCTTTAGCCGAGAAGTTGTATGGAACCCTTATCACTTTGGCTCGCCGCTTCAAAAGACTGCGGAGAATTCCATATTTTACCCCGCAGTCGATTAAAACGATTTTTTGGCTTCCGCCATTGTCATAGTAAATGGGTTCTTTAACCGTCACTTCTTTGACCAAGTCTGTTGCGTTAGGGTCTGGAATGTTTTTTGCTTCTTCTATAAGCTTTTCAACATCAGGCTCCCCATCTTCATAAACCTCAAGAATCCCGAGCATTACGCCTTTAACCCTAAGCTTCTTGGTGAGTTTTCTCGTGTCGACTCCGTAGATGCCGGGGATACCTTCCCCTTTGAGCCACTCGTCTAAAGTTTTAGTGGAAGCCCAGTGGTAGGGTTTCTCGCACAGTTCGTGTATAACTAGGCCGGATACTTTGATGCTTTCCGACTCGAAGTACTTCAGAATCCCCATTTCAAAAGTTCGCGGTGGGACGCCATAATTGCCAACAAGCGGATACGTCAACGTCAAAATTTGCCCCTTATAAGAGGGATCCGTTAATGATTCTGGATACCCAACCATGGATGTTGAAAATACAACTTCTCCAGACGTTTTCACGGAGGCCCCAAAACCCCAACCGAAAAAGAAAGCCCCATCCTCTAAAACAAGGACAGCCTTTCTTCGGTTTCCGGGACTCAAGTTGACCTCCAAAGCCCTCTCCACCTACAACTTTGAACTTTTTAAAGCTTGCGGTTCGCTTTTAGATAAAGATAAATAGGATTTTATGATCAACCGCATCTTCTCATAAGCCTCTTCCAGTTCAGATTTTCTCTTTGAAAGCTTTGAATTAGCTGAAAGATTCCATTCCTTTCGAATTTTTATCATCCTCTCAACCTCGTTTGGCGACGGCCCACCTGTAACATTATGGCTTTCAACAATTTTCGCG
>JAWCLS010000008.1:0-20336 GCA_038850545.1 Bathyarchaeia archaeon | reverse complement strand
AAAGAATAATGTTTTTTGACACCACCCTACGAGACGGAGAACAAACCCCTGGAGTTTCCTTGACCCCTGAAAGCAAGCTTAGAATTGCTAAACAACTAGACGAGCTTGGAGTAGACGTTATCGAAGCTGGTTTCGCCTCAGTTTCCCAAGGTGAAATGGAGGCGATAAAAGTCATCGCAAGAGAAGGCTTAAAAGCGGAAATATGCAGCTGCTCAAGGGGTGTTAGAAAAGACATAGACGCTATTGTAGAAAGCGAAGCCGACAGCGTACACCTTGTAATTCCCACATCAGATCTCCACCTGCAATATAAGCTGAAAAAAACTCGAGAAGAAGTTCTAGAAATTGTTGAGGACTGCGTCCAGTACGCCAAAGACCACGGGCTAATTGTTGAACTTTCAGCTGAGGACGCAACAAGAACCGACCTTCAATTCCTAAAGAAGTTTTTTGCCACAGGAGTTTCAGTTGGCGCCGACAGAATCTGCGTCTGCGACACCGTTGGGATATTAACCCCTGAGAAGACGTACCAGCTTTTTTCAGATGTTAAAGAAGCTTTTCCAAACGTTATAATTAGCGTGCATTGCCACAACGATTTCGGAATGGCTGTAGCCAACTCGGTTGCAGCTATAAGAGCAGGCGCCAACCAGGTACACGCAACTATTAACGGATTAGGAGAAAGAGCTGGAAACGCATCCTTGGAGGAGATTGTAGCTGCGTTGAAAGTGTTGTATGGCCTAGAAACAAGCATCAAAACTGAACTCCTATACAGCATTTCACGTCTGGTGGCTCGTTTAACAGGCATTTTCCCACAGCCAAATAAGGCTATTGTGGGCGACAACGCGTTTTCCCATGAATCAGGCATTCACGCCCATGGAGTGCTATCCCATCCGTCTACATACGAGCCTATGCCTCCGGAGCTTGTTGGCGCAAGAAGACGCATGGTTGTTGGAAAGCATGCAGGCACGCATGGAATTGAAGCAGCCCTTGAACAGATGGGTTTGCATCCCAATCAGAAGCAACTTGAAGAAATTTTCTTGCGAGTGAAAAACTTAGGCGACAAAGGGAAAATCGTTACAGACGCAGATCTATTGGCAATAGCCGAGTCGGTCATGGGCTTGCAAAGAGTTAAACCGATACGTTTAGAGGAAATAACTGTTGTCACTGGCAACAGGGTTACTCCTACTGCGTCTGTAAGGCTTAAGATTAACGAAAAAAACGTGATTGGAACAGGAATTGGCGTTGGACCTGTGGACGCCGCTATCAACGCTGTGAGAAATGCGTTTTCAGAAGTTGAACCAATACATCTGGAACATTATAGCGTTAAAGCAATCACCGGGGGAACAGATGCCATGGTGGAGGTTTTCGTGCGCCTACGCAAAGGCGAAAGGACAGCTACGGCCATGGGAGTCCGAGAAGACATAGTTATGGCAAGCGTTGAAGCCATGCTAAACGGTATGGGCGTGCTTATGACAAGCGACAACAACAAATGCAGCGATTATTCAAATTTCAGAGCCAAGGCTGATGACGCACCGAAAGCTTTTTAAAGGAGAATAGCTAAGCCATGAGAAGCCATTTCACGAGGTATAGAAATGAGGGATCGCTTCCTCCAGTAAACAAGTTTTTCATACAGTTTCTCAAAGGAATATAGGAAGTTTGGCGCCCCTTAAAAGTTTTTACAAAACCTTTAGGAGTTGCATATACTTTGCAGAAAAGAGAGATGATTGAAGTGGCTAAAATGTCCGGTGCAAAAGCCCTTGTGGAGTCTTTGAAGCGGCAAAACGTAAAAGTAATTTTCGGCATAATAGGAGGAGCAATAATGCCTGTCTACGATGCTCTCTATGATTCTGATATAAGGCACATTTTATCGAGACATGAGCAGTGCGCTGCCCACGCTGCTGACGGTTATGCCCGTGCATGCGGGAAACCTGGGATATGTATGGCCACGTCTGGCCCGGGAGCCACAAACCTTGTTACAGGCATTGCCAACGCCTACATGGATTCCTCTCCAGTCATAGCCCTCACGGGACAGGTTAGCACACGCGGCATTAACTCTTCTTACATGATAGGGAAGGATGCCTTCCAAGAGGCAGACATAATTGGAATAACCACCCCAATAACCAAGTTTAATTATCAGGTGAGAAATGCCGCTGAAATTCCAAAGGTTATTAAAATGGCCTTTTATATAGCAACCACTGGAAGACCTGGGCCTGTTTTAATTGATCTCCCCAAGGATGTGCAAGTGGATGCAGCGGAAATGGACTTTTCAGATGAAATTAAACTTAGAGGCTATAGGCCTGTAACTGCTCCTCATCCCTTACAGGTCAAGAAGGCTACCAATCTTTTAGTTAATGCTGAAAAGCCAGTTATACTAGCTGGAGGAGGGGTTACAATCTCCAACGCGTTTCAGGAACTTTTAGAGTTGGCGGAGTTTCTTTTAGCTCCTGTGGCAACAACGTTAATGGGTAAAGGGTGTTTTCCAGAAAATCATCCTTTGTCGTTGGGGCACATTGGCATGCACGGGAACCCGGCAGCGAACAAGCTGGTATTGGAAGCGGATGTGTTATTGGCTGTTGGGACAAGGTTTGCGGACAGAACAACTGGAAGCTTAGACACTTTCTGCAAGGACGCGAAAATAATCCACATAGACATAGACCCAGCTGAGATAGGGAAAAACGTAGAGGTTGACGTCCCGATAGTTGCAGACGCGAAAAAGGCTCTCAGGGCAATCTACGCATTAATAGCGGAAAAAGTCCAGAAGAAGGAGGATTCCGCCTGGTTTAGAAGGGTCAAAGATGTAAAGGAACAAAATCTGAACAACTTCTCGACCGGCAGTGAAGAGCTGAAACCTCCAGAGTTGCTAAAGGCACTAAGGCAAATATTGCCTGAAGACGCCATAGCCACCACAGAGGTGGGGCAAAATCAGATGTGGGCAGCCCTCCACTACAAGGTGATTAAACCCCGAACTTATATAACATCTGGCGGACTTGGGACAATGGGCTTCGGCTTTCCAGCAGCGCTAGGCGCAAAAGTTGCATGTCCAGATAGAATTGTGGTGGACATAGCTGGCGACGGAAGTTTCATAATGACTGAGCAAGAACTTGCTTGCTCGGTAGAAGAAAATATACCCGTCATAGTCATAGTTTTAAACAACTCAATGCTTGGGATGGTTGCCCAATGGCAAAGGCTATTCTATAATAGGCATTATATAGCAGTAAAGCTGGGGCGCGTCCCCGATTTCGTTAAATTGGCCGAAGCCTATGGCGCCCAAGGTATTCGCGTCGGCTCCTTAAACGAGTTTATAAGCGCCGTTAAAACAGCAATGAAAAGTGATGTTACAACAGTTATAGATGTCCCTATATCTCCGGAGGAAGACGTTCTTCCAATAATTCCACCGGGCAGGGGATTAAACGAAATGATAGTTGGGTGAGAATAAATGGGCTTGGAGAGAACCCACATAATTGCCGCTGTCGTTGAAAACAAGCCGGGAGTTTTGTACAGCGTTTCAAACATGTTTCGACGGAGGAACTTTAACATTGACAGCATCACTGTCGGGCCTATAAACCGCGGAGACCTTGCCAGAATGACCATAACAATTAAGGGAGACGAGAAAACTGTTGAGCAACTGGTTAAACAGCTCCAAAAACTTATAGAAGTAGTCAAAGTCAGCAGACTAGACGCTGCTAACATGGTGGCAAGAGAGCTTGCCCTCATAAAAATCCACGCCCCTGAAACAAAAGCCAGAGCCGACATTTTACATTATGTAGACATATTCAGAGGGCACGTGGTTGACGCTTCTCCTGAAACCTTAATAATTGAAGTTACTGGCGGACCGGACAAAATAGACGCATTCATCAATTTAATGAAATCCTTCGGTATAAAAGAGCTTGTAAGAACGGGGATAGCAGCCCTTTCAAGAGGGCCAAAATCCATTAATGTGAATGTAGATGAAGTTAATGGAGGCGTATGAAATGGCGAAGGTGTATTATGATGCGGATGTAAGCTTAGAACCGTTAAAGGGCAAAACTGTTGCCATAATAGGATATGGCAGCCAAGGGCAAGCTCAAGCCAAGAACATGAGAGATTCAGGCGTAAACGTCATACTGGGACTGAGGCCTGACGGCTCTTCTTGGAAGGCTGCCGCCAGCGATGGATTCAACGTTTACTCTGTGCCGGAAGCAGTTCAAAAGGCTGACATAGTGCACATGCTTATCCCTGACTTGGAGCAGCCAGCAGTGTACAGAAGTCAAGTGGCTCCTAACATGACGGAAGAAAAAGCGCTTTGTTTTTCCCACGGCTTCAATATTCATTTCAAGCAGATAGTTCCACCGCCTTACGTTGACGTGATAATGGTTGCTCCTAAATCTCCGGGACAGAGACTCCGAGAAACCTACCTCGAAGGCTTTGGCGTTCCAGCACTCGTGGCAGTCTACCAGAATCCCTCGGGAAAGGCCATGGAAACAGCATTGGCTATTGCAAAAAGTATAGGGTGCACGAGAGCCGGTGTTTTGGAAACCACGTTTAAAGAGGAGACGGAGACAGACCTCGTTGGAGAGCAAGCGGTGCTGGTCGGCGGGTTAATAGAGCTGATTAAAAAGGGCTTCGAGGTGCTTGTGGAGGCTGGATACCAGCCTGAACTAGCCTACTTTGAGGTTTGCAACGAGGCCAAACTTATAATGGACTTAATCTACCAGAAGGGCTTCGCCGGAATGCTTAGGGCAGTGTCAGACACAGCTAAATATGGCGGTTTAACAGTAGGCCCAAAAGTCATCGACGACCACGTGAAGGAGAACATGAAAAAAGTTGTGGAAACTGTTCAAAGCGGAGAATTCGCAAAGGAGTGGATAGGCAAAAGCGACAGAGCAAGGGAAGTGTTAGACGCCTTGATAAAGGAAGTTGAGAGTCACCAAATAGAACATGTTGGCAAGTTCATAAGAAAAATGGCTGGAATCGAAAAATAATCACACTTCCAAATTAGAAAGGCTTAACCATGAATATAACAGAGAAAATTTTGGCGAAGGCGTCAGGAAAAGAGAAAGTCAGCCCTAGAGAGATTGTGGAGGCTAAAGTTGACATAGTTATGGTTAACGATTTAACAGGTCCCTTAGCCGTTGAAGCTTTCAAGAAAATTGGTGTTCCACAGGTTTGGGACAGGAAAAGGATAGTTATAGTCTTGGACCATTTAGCCCCGGCAAGTTCAGAAAAAGCCGCTGAACTCCACAGGATTATGAGAAAATTTGCGAAGGAGCAGGGTATAGAGGGACTTTACGACGTGGGCGAAGGGGTATGCCACCAGGTTATGGTGGAAAAGGGCTACGTGATGCCGGGCAGGCTCATTGTAGGAGCAGACTCCCACACGTGCATGTATGGGGCTCTCGGAGCCTTCGCGACGGGCATAGGATCCACAGAGGCAGCAGCGGTATTCGCCACTGGAAGCATATGGCTGAAGGTTCCAGAAGCAATAAAAATAAATGTGGAAGGAAGCTTCAAAAGGCTGGTTACGCCTAAAGATTTGATTCTGCACATTATCGGCGAGATAGGCGCAGACGGCGCCATATATAAAAGTGTGGAATTTTCCGGCTCCACAATACGCAATATGAGCGTTGACGGGCGGATGACCATGTGCAACATGGTTGTGGAGATGGGTGCCAAAAACGGCATCATAGAGCCGGATGAAATCACCTTAAACTACCTTAACATTAATTCGGCTGAGCTAATTAGAAGCGACTCTGACACTCTATACGAAAAAGTTTTGGAGGTTAACGCTGCCGGTTTAGAGCCTCAGGTGGCGTGTCCCCATTCGGTGGATAACGTAAAAAATGTGCGTGAAGTGGCTGGAGTTGAAGTTGACCAAGCCTTTATCGGTTCATGCACAAACGGGCGAATTGAAGATTTACGTTTAGCAGCTCAAATCTTAAAGGGTAGAAAAGTCAATAAAGGCACTAGGCTGCTGGTTATTCCAGCTTCCAGAGAAGTTTACATGCAAGCTTTAGGGGAGGGACTTCTGGAAACATTCCTTAAAGCCGGCGCTGTTGTCTGTAACCCAACTTGTGGACCCTGCCTCGGCGGCCATCTGGGAATATTGGCAGCAGGCGAGACTTGCATCAGCTCTTCTAACAGAAACTTCATTGGAAGAATGGGCAGTACAAAAGCTCATGTTTACTTGGCCTCACCAGCGACTGTTGCCGCTTCTGCCGTTACTGGCAAAATAACAGACCCGAGGGATTTGGAGGGACAATGGTAATGAAAGCCTCGGGGAAAGCGGTTAAGTTCGGCGACAACGTAGACACCGACGTGATTATACCCGCAAAATACTTAGTTCATATGGATCCGAACGAGTTAGCCCGTCACGCCATGGAGGGTTTAGATCCCAACTTTGCTGCTAAAGCTAAAGCTGGAGTTATTTTGGTTGCGGGGAAAAATTTTGGGTGCGGTTCCAGCCGGGAGCAAGCGCCTATTGCATTAAAATATGCTGGCGTTAAATGCGTGATCGCCGAATCTTTCGCTAGAATATTTTATCGAAACGCCATAAACATAGGGTTGCCCGTCGTTGAAAGTGCTGGTTTTTCAAACAATGTTGATGAAGGCGATGAGCTGACTGTGGACTTGGAAAACGGCGTAATAGAAAATCGTTCAAAGGGCGCAACCTTCCCCGCAGCCAAGCTTCCACCGTTTATTTTGGAAATTTTGTCCAATGGAGGGTTAATAGAAAATTTAAGAACGAGGATGGTGGGAAAATGAGTTCCTATAAAATAGTGGTGATCCCAGGGGACGGCATAGGTCCAGAACTGACCGACGCAACGCTAAAGGTTTTAGACGCCGCCCAGAAAAAGTTTAACCTAAAGCTGAAGCTTGTCCAAGCTGAGGCTGGAGACGAATGCTTCAAGAAGAGGGGCGTGGCTCTGCCAGAAGAAACTATTCGCGAAATAAAAAATTCCCACACGTGCCTTAAAGGGCCTGTGGGTGAAACCGCCGCCGACGTCATAGTTAAGCTTAGGTTAATGTTCGACCTTTACGCCAATATCCGACCAATAAAAGCTTATCCTTCAGCTCAAGCCTTAAGGCCTGACATAGACTTCGTCTTTGTTAGGGAAAACACCGAAGACGTTTATAGAGGCCTAGAGTTTTTAATAGACGGAGACACTGCCATATGCATGCGGGTTATTACGCGGCGGGGTTCGGAGCGGATAGCCAGAAAAGCCTTTGAAATTGCGAGAAGGCGGAACATGAAGAGAAAAGTCACAGCCGTTCACAAGGCAAATGTTATGCGTTTGACATGCGGGCTTTTCGCAGGCGTCTGCAGAGAGGTAGCCAAACAATATCCAGATATAGCTTTTGAAGAGCAATACGTGGACGCGGCAGCCATGCGCCTAATTAAGTCCCCACAGGAATACGACGTGATTGTCACCACAAACATGTTCGGCGACATTCTCTCAGACGAGGCTGCCCAATTAATTGGAGGCTTGGGCATGGCTCCGGGAGCGAACATAGGCGACAACTTTGCAATATTTGAGCCCATTCACGGGTCAGCCCCAACAAGAACAGGAAAACAAACGGCGAATCCTTGCTCTATGATTCTGGCGGCTAAAATGATGCTTGAGTGGCTTGGCGAGCAATACCGGAACCCGAAATGCTTAGCAGCTGCAAAGGCTGTGGAAAACGCTGTTATTGAAACGCTGCAAAAAGGCAGGGTAATCCCAGATTTAGGGGGAAAAGCCACAACAATAGAGATGGGAGAAGCAATTGCAAATGAAATTATTAATGCAGCTTCCAACAAAATTCATGTTATCTGAAATTTATGGAGGATGATTGAAATGACGCCGAAACCTACATATATACGCATATTCGACACCACCCTCCGTGACGGGGAGCAAACTCCAGGGGTATCTTTAAGCATAGATGAAAAACTTGAGATCGCACGCCAACTGGACATGTTAGGAGTAGACGTTATTGAAGCTGGCTCCCCCATGTCTTCTGAGGGTGAGAAGGAAGCCGTAAAAGAAATAGCTAAGGCTGGCTTGAAGGCTGAAATCTGCGGACTTGCCAGAACCACAAGGGAAGATATAGACGCAGCCATCCAATGTGATGTGGACTCGGTTCACACTTTCATTTCAGCCTCCGACATACAAATAAAACATGCTTTAAACCTTACGCGTGAACAAGTGCTCAAGTCGGCCATTGACTCGATAGAGTATATCAAGGATCATGGCTTGATATGTGAGTTCTCACCTATGGACGCCACAAGAGCTGACATGGAATTTTTAAAAGAAATGTGCAAAGCCGCTGAGGAGGCTGGAGCTGATAGAATAAACATACCCGACACCGTTGGGGTAATGGCTCCCTTGAGTATGCGGAAACTTATCGAGGAAATAAAAACCGTGGTAAAGGTTCCCATCAGCGTCCACTGTCACAACGATTTCGGCATGGCTGTGGCAAACTCGCTTGCCGGAGTTGAAGCAGGAGCAACCCAAGTACATGTCACCGTCAATGGAATAGGAGAAAGAGCTGGAAATGCAGCCCTTGAAGAAGTGGTTATGGCCCTTCACGTCATATACAAATACAAAACAGGAATAAACACCCGTTTTCTTTACGGCACATCTAAGCTGGTTTCTAGGCTGACTGGAATTCCTGTGCAGCCCAACAAGGCCATAGTTGGTGAAAACGCTTTTTCCCATAAGTCAGGCATTCACACGCGTGGTATAACTGTTGAGCCTATAACCTTTGAGCCTATAACCCCAGAGTTGGTGGGGAGAAGAAGGAGATTAGAGGCAGGTAAATTAGCTGGAAAACATGGAATCAAAGCCCAGCTTGAGGAGGCGGGAATATATCCCAACAAGGAACAGTTGAAAATTATTGTTAAAAGGGTAAAAGAGTTAGGAGATAAAGGTAAAGTTGTAACAGACGCAGACCTGATAGCTATCGCCAGGGCGGTTATGGGCGAAACCATTGAAGAAGAGAAAGTCGTTGCCTTACGCGACTTGGCTGTAGTCACAGGAATAAATATTATTCCCATGGCTTCTGTAAAGTTAACTCTCGACGGTAAAGAATACCTTTCTGCAGAAACAGGCGTCGGTCCAGTGGACGCTGCCATCAAGGCAATACAGAAAGTTACAAGCGCCCTTGTGGATGTCAAGCTTAGCGAATATCGCCTTGAAGCCCTTACAGGGGGCTCAGACGCTGTTGCCGAAGTAATAGTGAAGGTTGAAGATAAGGATGGAAACGTTGTTTCGGCAAGAGCAGTAAATGAAGACATTGTAAGGGCTAGCGTAGAAGCCATGATAGAGGGGATAAACAGATGCCTATTAAAGAGGCGCATATCGAGGAAGTAGGAATATGCGTGTAGCCTTCCAAGGAGAAATAGGAGCATACAGCGAAAGCGCAGTCTACGCATATTTCGGCCCGTCGGCGGAAGTGAAACCATGCAGATACCTCCCAGATGTTTTCAGAAGCGTAGAGAAAGGAGAAGCAGACTTCGGCGTGGTTCCTGTAGAAAATTCTATAGAAGGCAGCGTAACCCAAACCTACGACCTTTTTCTAACCCATGATCTCAAAGTCTGCGGCGAAGTAATAATCAGGATAGTCCACTGCCTCATAGCTCATCCCAGAACAAAATTGCATGAAATAAAAACTGTTTACTCTCACCCGCAAGCCTTAGCCCAATGCAGAAATTTCCTTGAAAAACTAAACTGCAGGGTTATTTCAGCCTTTGACACCGCGGGCAGCGTAAAAATGATAAAGGATGAAGGGTTGAAGGATGCTGGCGCTATAGCTAGTGAAAGAGCCGCAAAGATATATGGCATGAGCATCCTTGCCAAAGACATAGGCGACTCCCTAAACAACTACACAAGGTTTTTCGTGTTGTCAAAGACTGATGCGCCCTATACTGGGAAAGATAAGACTTCAATAATTTTTTCAATAAAGTCTTACCCAGGATCTTTATATAGGGTTCTTGGAGAGTTTGCCATAAGAAACATAAACCTAACTAAAATTGAATCAAGGCCAACTAAGCAAACACCATGGGAATACAACTTTTACCTAGACTTTGAAGGGCATAGAACCGAAAAACACTGCCAGGAGGCCTTGGAAGCCATAAAAGATAAAACGAATTTTATAAAAATCCTCGGCTCTTACAAGGCAGCTTCGGTTGAAAATCCTAATTTCCATTTTTAATAGCCTCAAGCATTTTATGCATGGTTTCGTAAGATTTAAAATAATTTGGGTCTATTTTTGCCAATGCGTCTTTTAAAAGTTTCACTTTGTTGGCGAAAGCAGGCCTATCCCTTCGCTTTACAAGATCCAACCATTCCGCAGTTTTTGTTAGAAAAAGTTCTCCAACTTTATCAGTTTCAGGCAGATTCATTTGAAGGCTTGTTGAAAACTCAGCTTCCTCGGAAGCTATAGCCTCGGCCAAAGTTAATAGAAGCTTGCAACTGGCACCTGAAACCTTTTTCGCCTCTGTGAAACGGCCGTGGCTAATCAAAGTGTCACAGGTGACTAGGCTTAGAAAGTATGGGAGTCCGATGACGACGGACATTAATTCATCATGCTGCCTTGGAGACATTATGAACACCCTTGCTCCTTTATCCTCAAGCCATCCTCTGAAGTTCTCAGCCAACTTTTCCTCTTTAACGTTGGTTGG
The DNA here is from genome assembly GCA_038850545.1 of Bathyarchaeia archaeon. Lineage (GTDB taxonomy): Archaea > Thermoproteota > Bathyarchaeia > Bathyarchaeales > Bathycorpusculaceae > JAWCLS01. The sequence continues at coordinate 9,703 of JAWCLS010000008.1, read as the reverse complement.
GGTAAGCACAAAATTCTGGTTTTTGATGCTTTTCACACCTGGTCCAAACATGGGGTGTGTCCCAAGAATGGTCCCATCCTTTATGTACCTGTGCATTATTTTCACTGGGAACTCCTTAACGGAGCATATGTCCATGACTTCCTGCTCCGGCTGGATGTAGTTGTGTATTTCAGCTATTGCGCTCTCGAAGTTTTCAATAGGCACACATATGAGGACCCTATTGGCACTTTTTACAGCGTCTACGTTACTGGCGGTTTCAACTTTCAGCTCTTCGGCTGTTTTCAAAAGTTTATCTTTATCCTTGTCTGAAACCACAACGTGTATGCCTTGTTCCAAGAAAAATTTTGCAAACCACCTGCCCATTTTTCCAGCGCCTATTATTGCCACTTTCATTTCAAAGCCTCAGAAATTATTTTTAAGCCCAGCTCGACTTCATCGTCTGGAACGGACAAAGCAATTCTAAAGTGTTCTTTGTAGTCTCCAAAGGCCGTGCCCGGCGCTACGGCCACTCCCATGTCGAGTAAGTCGAAGGCGAACTTTTCAGAGTCTAAGCCTTCACGTTTTGGGAAAAGGTAGAATGGCGCATCAGGCTTTGTGAACTTCAAATCTGTTTTGGAGAGTATGTTGCAAGCTAAGTCTGCCCTCTTGCGGTATTCCTCGCGGATATTTCGAATAATTTCATGTCTCAGTTCTAATGCTTTTAAGGCAGCTTCCTGGATGAAAACTGGAATGTTGGTAAAGGTTATTTGGTTTAGCTTCACAATTTTATCAATCAACTCTTTGTTTGCAATCGCGTAACCTATTCTCCAACCAGTCATGGCGAAAGTTTTTGAAAAACTCTTAACGACCACATGGTTGTTGCTAACGTCTAAAACACTTTTTGTTTCAACGAAACTGATGTCAGCGTAAACTTCATCGGACAAAATTGTTACTCCATGGTCTTCTGCTATGTGCACAATTTCCCTAACCGTTTTCGCATCTAGCACCTTGCTTGTTGGGTTGTTGGGGTTATTAAGTATGATAAGCCTCGTTTTATCGTCTATTAGCGCTTCAAGTTTTTCAGGGTCTATTTTCCAGTCTGTCTCAAGCTCCGTTCTTAAAAATTTTATTTCAGCTCCCAAACTTTTTGCAGTTAAATCATATGCTGTCCAGTGCGGGGTTGGAATGATCACGTTCCCTTCCTTTTTCAATAATAGATACATGACTGCAAAAATTCCCCATTTTGAACCTGCAGTGATGACTACATTATCCGCGGAGACACCGTGAAGGCTAGCCAATGCTTCTCTGAGCGGTTTTTCACCAGAAGAGGATGAATACTTTGTTTTCCCCTTTTTCATAGCTTCATAAGCAGCTTCAATAATCTCCTTTGGGGTGGGCTGATCCGGGTCTCCAAGGTTAAACTTTATTATCTTTTTTCCTTCGTTTTCAAGTTTTATTACTTTCTCGCTTATTTCGTATAACATATTAACCTACCTTATGAAGGCTTGAAAAATATTTAAGAATTTGCGCTCCACATGCTTTGCGTATCTACTGTTTTGTTAGCCTTTTTTAAAATGCGCTTTTTCTTGAGCTTGTATGCTCATGGCAATTATGTTCCGGTAAATGTTTTTAACAGCCTCTAAGTTAAGCCCAAGCTCAGAAGCTCTTTTGATGATTTGTCGATATTTCTCTTCTTCCCTCTTTAAATCTCTTATTGGCGTCCCCTCCTCTCGTTTAACCTTTCCGATAAGCTCAGACACCTTAATCCTCTCTTTCAAGAGGAGGAGAATTTCCTCATCGATCTCGTCGATTTTTTTCCGAAGATTTGTAACCCTTTCCAGCTTGTTTCCTCTCCTTTTCTAAAACTTTCGGGATTATGCCCGCGCGGAGCATATGATCAGCTAAAACTGTCGCCAACGCTGATTCTATCACCGGAACCGCTTTTGGCACAACGCAGGGATCATGTCTTCCCCTAACCTGCATCGTTGTTTCCTCCATTTTAGATAGATTAACGGTTTTCTGTTCTTTTGAAATGGATGGCGTTGGTTTTATGGCAACTCTAACGGTGATTGGCATGCCTGTTGATATGCCGCCTAACACTCCTCCAGCGTTATTCGTCAACATAGTCACCTTTCCGCCACGTATCACATATGCGTCGTTGTTTTCAGATCCCCGTAACTGAGCGGCCTTAAATCCTGCCCCAAACTCAACTCCTTTGACAGCAGGTATGTTAAACATCATCTTGGCGATGTCTGCGTCTAATGAGTCGAAGAGGGGTTCGCCCACCCCAACTGGAACATTTAAGGCGACGCCCTCTACTACGCCGCCCAAACTGTCGCCTTCGCTTTTCGCCTTCAAAATAGCCTCTTCCATGGACTTGGCGCATTCTAGGTCTGGGCATCTCACAGCACTTAAGTACGTGTTTCTGCGGACTTCATCAATGGTGGGTTCCCTGTTAAGCTTGACATTGCCTATGGCAGTTGCATAAGCCAAAACTTCAACCCCAAAAAGGCTGAGCAGTTTTTTGGCTATGGCTCCTGCTATCACGAATGCCACTGTGATTCTGCCTGAAAATCTTCCTCCTCCTCGGTAATCGTTAAAGCCTCCATACTTCATTCTTGCAACATAATCAGCGTGGCCAGGCCGGGGCAAGTCTCTGATTACGTCATAGTCAGATGGAATGGCTTCTTTATTCCATACGAGTGCGCAAATTGGGGCTCCTGTTGTAAACCCCTCAAAAACTCCTGACAAAATTTCAACAATATCTTTTTCAATTCTTCCTGAAACAATTTCAGGCTTTGGAGGTATTCTCTTATCTAACTCTGCTTGGATGTCTTTTTCAGAGAGGGGTAAACCTGCCGGGCACCCGTCTACTACTACGCCTACGCATTTGCCGTGGCTTTCGCCAAAGCATGTCACCACGAAATTTTTACCTATAGAGTTTGCCGCCAACAACATTCGCTCCTAACCACTGTAAGTGTCTAAAGAATGTCGGATAAGATTTTCCCACACACTCCGCGTTCAAAATTTTTGTTTCACCATCTGCGCCCAGAGCGGCGGCGGCGCAGGCCATGGCAATTCTATGGTCGTCATGTGGATCTATAACTGCCCCATGCATGACACATGGGGCTTTTATGACTAAACTGTCTTCACCAATAACTATGTCTGCGCCCATTTTCTTCAACTCTGTGTAAACGGCCGCCAGTCTATCAGACTCCTTGTATCTGAGCCTCTTGGCATTGTAAATCTTGGAAACACCCTTAGCGTAACATGCGATGGCTGCACATGCCGGAACAAGGTCTGGCACATCCTTTGCGTCAACTTCAATAGCATTGCTAAGCACGCCTTCAATCTCAACGAATCCTTCGCCAATGCTCACTTCCAAACCCGCTTGTTTAAGGATGCCCAGAATCGCTTTATCACCTTGTCGTGTACCGTAATCGAGATTTTTTACTCTTATTTTCGAAGAAGTGATGGCAGCAGCGGCTAGAAGATAGGCTGCGGAAGAAAAGTCTCCTGGAACCACATGATCGCATGGGCTATACCTTTGATTGCATGGCACTTTTAGCCGTCTAAAATCTTCAGACATGAAAACTTTGACCTTGTGCTTGTGTAAGATTTCCTCTGTCATTTGAACGTAGCTTTTAGATTCCATAGGCGTTGTCAGGATTATTTCAGTGTCTTTCCTCGCCATGGGACACGCAAACAACAAGCCTGAGATGAATTGAGAGCTAACGTCTCCTCTTAAAGTTGTTTTGCCTCCATTAATTCCCCCGCCTTGAATTTTCACGGATGATTCTCCGACTTCATAGTGGGTTTTCACTTCAAGCTGTTCAAGGCTTCGAAGCAGTGGTGTTAATGGCCTCTTACTTAAGGAAGGCCCCATAATGAAGGTTGTATTTCCATGGGCTAGGGCAGCCACGGGTATCATAAAGCGAAGAGTAGCCCCAGAATCTCTGCAGTTTATTGGCTTTTCTGGCGCCTTAAGCTGCTCCGCCCCTCTTACTTCCAGAAAATTTTTGTTACGCTTTACTTCTGCTCCAAAAGCTTTAATGGCGTGTAATGTTGCCAGCGTATCGTCTGAAACCAAATAGTTTTCTATTCTTGAGACTCCGTTTGACAGGAGAGCGGCAATTAGCATCCTATGCGTGTATGCTTTAGATGGTGGAGCAGCGACTTCACCGCTTAAAGTTCCAGTTCGCTTAACAACAACTTCAGCCATACCATCAACCCAGAACCTTTGCCTTTTCATGGTTTATCCGCGCTTGCAGTACATCCCCTTCATAGGCCGTCAACGCGTCTTTAACCGAATCAACCTTCTCGTTTGAAACCACAACGGTTACAGCTGGCCCTTTGCCGCACAGTCCAGCTGCCACCGCCCCCGCCATCAAAGCATCTATGGCTATTGACGGGTCATACCCCAAAGCTGAGGAGTAAGTTAACCCATTAAGAGTTAGGGCTGACCAGAAATTCCCCCTTAACGCTTCCTTATAGGCTATCTTGACAAGGGGCGCTACTGCTCTCATCTTAGCGACATCAGATTCTATAGTGTAAGCCTTCTTTTTCGGAACATGGAACAGAACCGCTAAATCTTCAGGCGCGGTGAAACGTTTGATTATCCTCCTTTTAGCATTATCGGTGATTACAATGCCTCCAAAATAGGATGCACATGCGTCGTCAAAGGCGCCTGTTATGGTGACTTTTGCGTCCAAGGCTCCATTTACTCCAAGATTAACTATGGTTAAGTCGTCAAGCTCCCTTTTTAGAGCGGCTACCGTGGCTAGGGCTATCGTGTTTGCTGCGGCGCTGCTACTTTTTAAGCCTCTGGCAATTGGAATGTTAGACCATGTTTTCACTTTGGCACCATACTTTTCCTGAAGGCCGAAATGTTCGAGAACCCTCTTTACTGTTTTTTCAATTAAAATGGATTTTTCAGCTGGATCTGAGACGATTTCGCCTTCAATCACCCCGGGATTACTGGTTAATTTGACTTCTGCTTTCGTCCATAGGTCTACTCCGAAGGCTGCCCCTTTTCCAGTGGCGATTGCATTTACTATCGTGGCTGCTCCATAACTCATCGCTTTTGCTTGACCAGTCAATTGGCAACCTCCGTTTTCTGGAGGTTTTTGAGAACGGCTTCTCTCATGACGTCGACGGGAGCCGGACAGCCACACCAAATTTCAAAAGAGGCTGCCCCTTGATAAACAAGCATTTCAGTGCCATATACCACTTTGGCTCCCACGGCTTTTGCATCTTTTATAAGCCGTGTTTCTATGGGATTGTAAACAATATCCATAACGGCTAATTTAGGATTTAACCATTCACGTTTAACCAGCGTCTGATCCGAGTTTGGGTGCATGCCTGCTGAAGTGGCGTTAATGAGTATGTCTGCATCCTTAAGCCACTCTTTTAGTAGGCTGGGTGAAAGCGTGTTTCCCAAAATTTTCTTATTAAATTTTTCCTGAAGAAAACTGGCTAGCTGCCTCGCCTTTTCTCCTGTTCTGTTTAGAATTCTAAGCTCTTCCACCTCTGGTGCAAGATGAAAGGCTATGGCTTTCGCTGCCCCACCAGCCCCTAAAACTAGGAGTTTTTTGCCGTTCAACTCTATTTGATTCTTTTTCAAGGCGTTTAATGCGCCTACTCCATCCGTGTTAAAGCCTATGAGTTTTCCATCAGCGTTGAGAACCGTGTTTACTGATCCAACGGCTCTTGCTGTCGGTTCTATTTCGTCTAAGTACTTGATGATGGCGCTTTTATGGGGCATCGTCACATTTAATCCATGAATGTTTAGGCTGCGAACGCCATGCACAGCCTCTTCCAGTTCTTCCTTTTTAACTCTGAAAGCTACATATACAAAGTTGAGTTTTAGATGTTTGAAGGCAGCATTATGGATTAAGGGGCTTAGTGAATGCTCTATCGGATCGCCTATGACGCCGCAGACTTTTGTTTTCCCTGAAATCTCCATTTACTTGACTCCTAGGGCTCGGTAGACTGCTCTCAGCTCTAGGATGGTCATTTGTCCAGGTGCAGTTTCACCGCCCCGCTCTAAAGAGGCCATGGTGAAGAATCCACCGAAAAGCGGGGATAAAAGCCTAGAAAGTTTGCCTAGAGTCCCCATGGCAAAACACACCACTTTTGAACTTTTACTGACGCTGCTTAAGAAATTTAATAGCGTTAAGTTGTCCTCGATAACTTTTGCTGTGGTTACAATTTTGCAAACTTCAGCCCCGTTTTTAATTTGATCTTTAAGAATTCCTTGCAGTTTCGATATGCCAGGAGTCTCCTTGAAGTCGTGGAAGGAAATTATTGGTTTTACGTTTATTTGCCGCAAATTTTCAACAATGTTTTTTAATCCGACGGCTGAAAGTTCAATGTCCACGTATTCGAAGCCTTTTTTGGCGGCGTTGAGCAGTGTCTGCTGGCGTTCAGTTTCGCTTCCGGAGAACTCTCCCCCGCAGTCTACTGGTCTGTTAGTTGCAATTAAGGGAATTTTTGTGCATTCTGCAATGTCAGCCAGTTTGCTGTGTTCTTTGAGGCGGTCAAGTCGCACTTCTATGAAATCAGGTTTGTGTTTTTCAGCCTTTTCTATGAGGTTTAATGCTTCATTAACGGTCCAAGGAAGGATCGAGACGCAAACTTGAATGGTCAAAGCTCTACCACCATTTCTTCTTTCACCAGCGTCCCGAAGTGTCTTCCTCCCTCAGATATGTGCGCAAGAACAGTGTCTCCTGCTTTCAATTCAGTAACGGGTATTGAGTCCTTTTCAGTCACAAGTCTAATGGTTTCAGCGTTTTGAACTATGGTCTTAAATTTTCTTCCTTCATGTTCTGCTTCAATAAGGGTTAATGGTCTCCACTCGATTTTGACCCTTCCAATATTCGTTATTCTGGCGTCTCCATTTTTACTAACTATTAGAATTTCATCTCCAGCCTCTAGCTCTGAGAGATATCTTGTCTTGTCCAATGAGCATAAAGCATAGAGCGATACTGGCCCCGCATTCACCCTGAAAGGGCGGGGTTGCACAAAGGGGTTTTCATGAACCTCTGCCTCAACTAAGAAAAGACATGCTGACTGACAGCCCAAAAGGAGCCCTTCACCCTTCTTCATCAAGTCGCAGGTGTCTACGCAGACTCTGGCCCCTGTCCCAATACGTTTGACGTCTACAACTTTAACGGGTACAAGTTTAATTTTTGGAACCTGCTTTTTGGTGATAATCGCGGTTTTTGTGAGTTCATCGGGATCTGAAGTTTTTAAAATGACGCCGTCTGCTCCAAGCTCTAGGGTTTCAAGGGCTAGTTTTGCGTCTTCCGCGGATGAAACTTCAGCGAGCAGTTTACTTTTTCCACGGGCTTTTGCGATGAGATTTTCTAAAGGTATGACTTTCCAGTCGAGGCAGTGCACTATTATGTAGTCTGGTGAGAGGCTTGCGGCTTTAACGGCTTCCTCTTCGTCCTCTTTTCTCTTCACAGTTATTCTCACTGCAACGGTTTTACCTGCATCCTTTAATTCTTCAATTTTTTGGGCGTCAAAACCTTCTAGAACTTGGATGGCGCCTTTTTCTGAACTTGTGGCTGTTTTAACTCCTGTTTTTTCGGCATCTGCTAGAAGCTGCTCGTCAACATACATGACGTCGCACGCATTAGCCGCTAGCTCGAGTAAGCGCTCTTTTGCGTTTTTAGGAACTGTTTTTTCTATTTTAACCCAAAGCTCTTTCAAGCTTTTTCACCTAGAGGTATTTTTTCGCCTTTAAGTATTCGGCGTTTAAGATGCTGCATCCTGCTGCTCCCCTGATGGTGTTGTGCCCTAGAACGATGTATTTGACCCCTCCTAAAGCTGGATCTTTTCTAACACGCCCAACTACAACGCTCATCCCGCCGCCTTCCATCCTATCTAACCTCACCTGCGGCCTGTCCTCCTCGCGTCTTACAACTATGGGCTTTGCAGGGGCACTTGGAAGCTTCAGCTTCTGTGGCTCTCCAATAAACTTGCTCATGACTTCTGCAACAGCTTCTGGCTCTGCTTTGCGCTCTGGCTCGACGAAGACTGCCTCCATGTGGCCGTCTAGGGTCGCCACTCTGTGGCAGCTTGCGGAAACCTTAAAGTCTGCTGGCTTCAAAGGCGAACCCAAAATTTTCAATGTTTCAGTCTGCATTTTCTCCTCTTCCATGCGGATGAATGGAATAACATTGTCCACAATGTCCAGCGAGGCTACTCCCGGGTATCCGGCTCCTGAAAGCGCTTGCATTGTGGAAACTATCACTTTGTTTATTCCGAATTCGTCGTAGATAGGCTTCAGTGAAAGGGTTAAAACCGCTGTGCTGCAGTTTGGGTTTGTTACAATGGCTCCGTCCCACTTTCTCCGTCTTCTCTGCTCATCAATGAGCACAACATGGTCGCTGTTGGCTTCAGGGTTTAACAGAGGCACGTCTGGATCCATTCTGTGGGATGACGCGTTGCTTAAGACAACATATCCGGCTTTCGCAAACTCCTCCTCAACCTTACCAGCTACTTCAGCGGGCAAAGCTGAAAACACTAAGTCCACGTCATTGACGGCTTTTGGGGTTACGTCCACAACCTCTAGGTTGGCAACGTTTTCCGGTATGGGTGTCGGTAGTTTCCAGTTTGCGGCTTTTGAATATTTGAGTCCGCTACTTCTTTCAGAGGCTGCAACGACGGACACTTCAAACCATGGGTGTTTGTTCAACAGGTTGATGAAGATTTGGCCAACCATTCCTGTGGCGCCTAAAACAGCTGCCTTCAACATTTTCATTCACCTTCCTCTTTTAATCCAAACGAACTCCTAATTAAGCTTAGAGCCTTCTCTTTCTCTTCCCAATTCACAAAAACAAGTATACTTGACGTGTTTGTCAAGATTCCAAATATGTTCACGTCGTTAAGCCGCAACGGTTCTGATATTCTGCCTATAAGCCCAGGCGTCTCTTCTAAGCCAACGCCGCTTATGCGTAGAAAAGCTAAATTTCGCCTCACAGACATTGCTATAGCTTCTTTATGCCTCAAAACTATTTCGTGAATTTTGTTGAGAAGCAAGTCTAGCTCATCCCTTTCCTCCGTAACAAATGAAACCATTGAATTATGGTCTAAAGATAAGCCCAGCAGCGCCGAATGCGTCTTAACCTCCTCAATTAACTCTTTAACAATGGTGGGCTTATTTGAGATTCCTTGGCCGACAACTGTTATGGAAGCAACCGGAGATGCACTCGCTATACTAACATCCAGCTCTGTGGGTAACGCTCCGGTGATTAAGGTGCCTTCTTGGTTTAAGTCGCCGTGTGTATAAGCGATCACCCTGACGTTTATTGACGGATCCTTATACTTTAGCGCCTTTCTATGGATGAATTTAGTTCCTGAATCCGCTAGCCCAACCAAAGTGCCTACGTCGATTTGGCGTATCCTCTGCGAGTTTTTAATTATCTTTGGATCCGCAGACATGATTCCATCGGCGTCTGTGACAAGAATAACCTCGTCTGCATTCAACGCTTTCGCTAAAATGAAGGCTGTTGTGTCGCTTCCGCCCCTTCCAAGGGTTGTTATTTTCCCGTCGACGGTTCTGCCCACGAAACCGGCGATGACTGGCACCACGCCTTTTTCAAATAGGGGAAGCACGTGTTGCCGTATTCTCTCGTTGCATTCTTCTAGAATGGGATTCGCGTTTGAGAAAGTATCATCTGTTATTATAGGCCAATCAGGGTCGGAGGGGTCGAAG
>JAWCLS010000007.1:0-22326 GCA_038850545.1 Bathyarchaeia archaeon | reverse complement strand
GAAATGGCCATGTCTGAAAAGCTCGTGCAAGGCAGCCTAATTAAGAGGGTGCTGGAAGACCCGAATTTAAAAGCAAAAGCTAAAGAAGCGGCAGAATTCGCCGGCAAAATTGTGGAAGATGTTAATCGAATGCCCCTAGAGAAAAGGCAGAGGCTGCTGAACATTGGAAAGGTGGACGAAGCACAAGCACTGAAAGATGCTGAAAATTTCTTAAAAAATGAAATTAATGCAGAAATATACCTTTACAATGAAGAAGATCCGAAGCGTCACGACCCGAAAAATAGGGCTCGCTTGGCTAAACCTTGGCGGCCAGCAATTTACGTGGAATAACCAGGATACCTATTAAGATAAAACTATATTTCAATCTTTTACACTATGAAGTTTAAGAGGGTCCGTGGCGCAGCTTGGACAAGGCTGAATTCCAAAAAGCGCGTCGGCCTTCTAAGCCGGAGATCCCGGGTTCAAATCCCGGCGGACCCGCTCTAAAATACATCGTACTTTTGAACACGAAAATAAAGGCGCATTTGGATTCTTTGATGGATATTTAGTGAACACCAGTAACATTTACTGAAATTCTAACGAAATTATCCGATTGTGAGCGGAAATTATAAATTGGTAATGTAATAAAAATGGAAGTGCCTTAAGATTTAACTAATACTTGTATAAGGGGAGTAAGGTTATGAGTACTCATGCGGAGGAGTTAAAACTTCGATTAATGACCATTGAACTTCTTAGAACTGCAAAGTATAAGCGGAACATTACTTACCGCGAATTATCTTCTAAAACAGGCTTACCCGTAACTGTTTTAAGCAGATACGCGAAGGGGCATGTTTTGCCCAACGCCGCAAGGGCTAGGCAGCTTTGGAAAGTTCTAACAAAATTTGTTGGTTTGGAAAACGAGCTTCGCAGCAGAATAAAGTTTAATGAAGAAGGTTATTTTGACAATACGGAAATTATAGGCGACTTTAACATTCTTCAGCAGGCAGCCAACCATGCGCTTGCAAATTTCGCGGGAAAACGTGTTACAAAGGTTTTTACAGCCGCTGTGGACGGAGTTCCATTAGCTACTATGGTAGCTAACGCCCTTGGAGTTAACCTTGTAATAGCTAAAAGAAGCAAGGAAGTTGGAGTTAAAGAATTCCTTGAAGAGACTTACGCGCTTAAAGATTCCGGAGTAACAATGACGCTTTACGTCCCTAAAGACGCTATTAAAAAGCGGGACAGCGTTCTGATAGTGGACGACATGATTAAAACTGGAGAAACTCAAGCTGCCCTCGTCAATTTAGTGCGTAAAGCAAAGGCTGAAATCTCCGGAGTTTTTTCCCTAATAGCCGTTGGAGACGAATGGAAAGCAAAAATTAAACTCCCTGAAGGTTGCCCAGTAGAGGTTATAACTTACATTAAAAAAGCCTAAAGGTGTAAGCAGTCACCTCTAACGGGGCAAAGGGCGCATTTCCGCTTCCTACAGAAATCCTTACCTAAACGAAGCAGGGCAGATTCAAAGTTTACGAAAGATTTATCTGCAACTCTGTTTTCAACCCAGAACTCCTCAAGGCGCCGCAAAGCTTCCTGAGGCTTTTCCTCAGTCAATATTCCGAGGTTTTTGGCTGCAAGAATAACTAGACTTGTAGGGTTTGGTTTAGCTTTTTCCCAGATACCGCGGAGCTCCCTTAGGAAGATGTTGACAGTTACGTCGCCTATGCCTTTTCCAAGAGTTTTCAGATCCGCTTCCAAAGCACGCGGATCTGAGGCTTCTTCATGAATTTTTGCTAGTTTCCCATCGTGTTTTTCCATGAGGTTTCGCATAACCATTAAAAGCTTGTCAGCCGTTTTAAAGTCGTAGCGTGTGTAGCATCCTTCATCTAGAATTCTTACAAGCCCATCCCATCCAGTTTCAAGAATTCTCTTAGGAGTTAAAACGTTGTATTTTTGGAAGCACTTGTAAGTTTTTATGGCTGCAGCCTCTGTTATAGGAGCCCCAAAGAGCACAGCCGCCAAAAACCACTTGAAAATCTCCTCTTCTTTTCCACTTTCCAAATTTATGCCAAGAACCTCAGAATATTTCCTTCCAAAATTTTCAACCAGAACTTTAAGGCTTTCACGCTTCATTAGGCTTCCCTTTAACAAATTTATACTGCACGAGCATAAAACGGTTAGGTGAGGAAGTGCGTTTATGCGAACAATAGAGTGGCACAACGGAACAGTCATAACAATAAACCAGCTGAAGCTTCCCCATGAAACAGAGTTTCTAGAGATGAAGAGCTGCGAGGAAGTGGCTGAGGCCATAAAAACCATGAAGATAAGGGGGGCGCCCCTGTTAGGGGCAGCCGCAGCCTACGCGCTTGCTTTGGCGGCTTTCCATTCAAATGCAAGGGAGCGAGACCAATTACTCTGCGAATTGGAAAGGGCAGCTGAAACTTTGAAAATGACCAGGCCTACAGCGGTGAATCTTTTCTGGGCAATTGACAGAATCTTAGGCAAGGCGCGCAGCTTTTACGGAAACGCAAAAGAATTAGCAGCCCTTGTGATTGCTGAGGCTGAGAAAATAGCAGATGAGGACGCTGCTGCAAATCGTTTGATAGGCAAGCATGGGGCACTCCTAATCGAACACGGGGACACCATCCTAACCCACTGCAATGCGGGAGCCCTAGCCACAGTGGAGTACGGCACAGCTCTAGGTGTTATAAGGGCAGCTGTAGAGCAAGGTAAAAGGATTAGGGTTGTAGCCACTGAAACTAGGCCAAAACTGCAAGGCGCACGACTGACAACCTATGAGTTAAAACGCGATGGAATACCAGTCACATTGATAGCCGACACTATGGTTGGATACGTCATGTATAAGCGCATGGTCAACAAGGTTGTTGTAGGGGCTGACAGGATAGTGAAGGACGCAGTTATAAACAAGATAGGAACATATCAGATAGCGGTTTTAGCGAAAGAGCATGATATCCCATTTTATGTTGCAGCTCCAAAGTCAACCTTCGACCTTGCCCACACGTCGGCAGAGATAACAATAGAAGAGAGAAGCTCGGATGAGGTTACTTGCATAGGCTCGGAGAGAATAGTCCCGGAAGGCGTAGAAGCCTTAAACCCAGCCTTTGACATAACCCCCATGAAGTATGTAACGGCCATAATCTGCGAAGACGGCATCTTATATAAGGAAGACATTGTCAAGTTTAAAGCCAGCCAACAACAATAAAAGACAAGCTGGTTGAACCTAAATGAGCAGGAACAAAGAACAGGCGCCCCCACGGGTAGAAGCAAAAATTGAAGGCACACTCACAGAAAAAGGAGTTAAAATCACAAATAAACAAAGCGTAGAGGAACTTAAGGCTAAGGGCTACGGCACAAGCGAGAACGAAGAACTTCTCCTAAACTTTTATGAAGCTCTATACTTGCTGGATAAGGGTTCACTGGAAGTGAAGGACTATAAAGGAAAATCCAAAGCGTTCAACGAAATTTTGCAGATTTCAGAAAAAGCCGACGAGAACTCGTGGGCTAAATATTTGGTTTACAGAGACCTAAGAAGCCGCGGCTACGTGGTCCGCGAGGGTTTCGGTTTAGGAGTCGATTTCAGAGTCTACGAAAGGGGTGAATACGGCAAAGACGCAGCCAAATACTTAGTCCTAAGCCTCCAAGAAGGAAAACCCATAAAAATAGAAGATTTAAACCGAACACTTAAACAGTGCCAAAGCCTAAAAAAGGATTTAATTTTGGCTGTTATGAGCCGACGTGGGGAAATAGTTTACTATTCTGTATCACAATTAACCATAGAATGAAGGGAAAACCGCCATGAAAACCTTCAAAATAGTCCGTGGAATGAGGGATTTCCTGCCAGAAGAAGCAAAAATAATGAGGTTCATTGAAGACAAAGCCAGAAAAGTAGCTAGGCTTTACGGTTATAAGGAGATAATAACGCCTGTCGTGGAATCCTACGAGCTTTTAGCCGCAAAAGCAGGGGAAGAAGTGCGTTCCAGAATGTACGTTTTCGAGGATTTAGGCGGTCGAAAGGTTGCACTTAGACCAGAGTTCACAGCTTCCGTGGCAAGGCTTGTGGCAACCACCTTGCGAAACGAGCCCAAACCCTTGCGGCTACTAAGCATTGGAAGCCTTTACAGATATGATGAGCCCCAAAGGGGCCGCTTCAGAGAGTTTTGGCAGTCAAACTTCGAACTTATGGGCTCTGAAAAACCTGAAGCAGACGCCGAAATACTGCTCCTAACAAACAGCCTTATGAAGTCTGTTGGACTGAAAAACTATAAATTCAAAATTGGGCATGTTGGAGTTTTACGGGGAATTTTAAACCGCGAAGACCTAGCGGAAGAAACCCAAAACAAGGCTTTACAGCTAATGGATAAAAAACAGCATGAAGACGCCTTAAGTCTAGTCGAGAACGCTGGCGCCTCAAAGCAATGTTTAACGGTTTTACAAAAACTTGTGAATGTTAAAGGCAGTAAAATTTCCAACGTGGTGGGCGAAATAAAGCAGCTTGTGGAAGGCTATGAAGAGGCTTCAGAAGCCGTTGAAAATCTTGCCGAAATTTTAAAGCTTGTTTCAGAAGCGCAGAAGCTGGACATCACAGTGGACGCTGGCTTCGCAAGGGGACTCGAATATTACACAGGGGTTATTTTTGAGGTTTATGTTCCAGAGTTAGGTATAGCCTTGGCTGGCGGCGGAAGATACGATAGGCTTGTGGAGCTTTTTGGGGGCGAACCTACACCCGCCGTGGGGGTTGCCCATGGACTAGACAGAATAATGCTTGCCATGCAGGAGCAAAAAGTTTCTTTAGAAGAGGAAGCCCAAAGGGAGAAAGCTGTCATGATAATTCCAGTCAGCGAAGCCTTAAAAAATGAGGCCTTAAAGGTTTCTGAGATTTTAAGGGCTGAGGGTATACCCGCAGAGGTTGAGGTTATGGGGAGAAAAGTTGCAAAAGCCTTGGAGGATGCAAACAGAAAGGGAATACCCTACGTGGTGATAGTTGGAGAAAGAGAGTTGAAACATGGGGCTGTTACCCTTCGGGACATGCAGAGAAAAGAGCAGAGCATAGTGAAAATTGAAGGTTTAGCAAAAGTTATTAGGGCTGGATGAACGTTAAGTCTTCGCGCCTCTTTCTCTTCTCAAAAAGTCTCCTACATCTAAAATGTTTTCAACGGCAACGCCTCTTTTTACCTCATCAAGGTTTTGCCTTATCCTGCCGAAGCCTAGGCATTCGCCATGCCTATTAAAAATTAAAGTATGGTTCCCTTTCTTTATTGAGCCTTCAACATGCACTATGCCCTCTTTGAATATGTCTCTTCCACAGATGAAAAGCCAAGCTGCCTTATCGTTAACAAAAATCTTGTTTTTGGCTTTCTCAGCAATCATAAAAAGCAGGGGGAAACTTGGAATAAAACGTTTATTCCTCAGCTCTCCAAGGAAAACTCCAGCATAATAGTATTCTCTGCCACTCTTCTCAATTAAGCTTTCCAACTTTTGGCTTATTAGGAAAAACTTGCACCCTTTCCTTTTTATTAGGGCTTCTCTTAGGCTTATTTCCGCGTCGAAACTTTTTATAAAACGTTTTATAGGCTCGGTCAAGGCTATTCCCCTACCTTCTTAAGCTTGGAGACGAAAAAGCCTTGGGTTTCCCCTGGCCAGATTCGCCTACAATTCTTTATTGAGCTGTCCAGTTCTTTGCCGAAAATTTTCGTAGGCGCCTCTTCCCCGTGGCAGTCTATTTCCATGGTTTTAAGTTTCAGATTTTTGACAGCCCAGTCTATGTTAAACTCGTTTTCTTCTGGTTCTAGGGAGCATGTGGCATAAACTAGCTCGCCGTCATCTGCAAGAATTTTTGCAGCCTCAGCTAGGATTTCTCTTTGTAGCTTCGCGTTCCGTTTAACATCCTCCATTGTCCTTCGTTTAAACCACTGCCTGTCTGTGGAGAAGTTGCCTGAACATGGAACATCAAGCAGTATCCTTTCAAATTTTACTCCAACCTTTGACGCTTGCCTTGCGTCTAACCGATAGACAACAGCATTTTTAACTCGGCAACGTTCCAGCTGGTTTACCAAGGCGTTAAGCCTTCGCCTATTAACGTCTAAAGCCACGATGACGCCAGCACCCTCCATTAAGTCAGCAAGCTGAACGGTTTTTCCACCCGGAGCTGCACACGCATCCAAAACCCTTTTGCCCTTCAAATCAGTGAAGAGCGTCGCTGGAATCTGTGCGGCCGCTTCTTGGATTGAATAGTATCCTAAGAGGTATTCTATTGTTGCTCCAACCGAGAATTTTGACTCCAAAACCCAGTAACCATGCTCGAGGAAGGGGATTCTCTCAAGCTTAAACCCTAAGCTCTCCAGCCTTTCCACAACGTCAATGCCCTTAACGTTCATAACGTTTATCCTAATAGCTTGTTTCGGCTTCGCTTCCCTAAACTCCCAACCCAGCGCACGGTAGCGGCTTGCGAAAAACTCCTTGCCGAACATTAAAATGATAAAAAACAGAAAGTTAATAAAAACTTGGCGTATCGAGAGGACTGGCCATGAAATTGAAAGCTTTCATCTCCGGACCAATTCAAGGCGTGGAAACTAAACAGTCCTACCGAGAAAAGATAAGTAAGATTTGTGTTCGCTGCGGATACGAGCCTGTTGACCCATGGCAACGTGAAAAAATAATATATAAGGGAGAGGGGCTAGGCTGGTGGGAGAAAGTCCCGCCAGCGGACTTCATAAGGCGAGACTTAGAAGACATTGAGAAATGCGATGTTGTTATTGCTTATATGCCTAGGCTTTCGGCTGGAACATGCATGGAGCTTTTCTATGCGAAAATGAAGGGAAAGAAGACCATATGCATATGTAAGCTTAAAAATCCAAGCCCATGGATAATAGTGCACTCTGACATAATCCTCAAGAAAATCGGAGAGCTCGAAAATGCGTTAAGGGCGGCAACCACCGGGCAACACGATTTTTAAAAACTTCAAATTTTTACGGCAGCCCTCAACCTCGCGGACCTGGACCTTGGATTTTTTGCAACTTCCTCCTTAGAGGGTCTAACGGGTTTCTTCGTCAAGATTTTCATAACACCTTCTCTGGACTTTTTCCTTAGAAAGTTTTTGACAATCCTATCCTCTAAGGAGTGAAAAGCGATTACAACGAGTCTTCCTCCGCTTTCCATTACGTCAAGGGCTTGGGGTAAAGCCCTTTCCAAATTTTCTAACTCGTTGTTAACGGCTATCCTTAAAGCTTGGAAGGTTTTTGTTGCAGGGTGGATTTTCCTGCAGTGATACCATGCGGGCGTTGCCCTTTCAACAGCCGTAACCAGATCCACGGTGGTTTTTAACGGTCTAGATTTTATAATTTCCTCTGCAATTTTCCTTGAAAACCTTTCCTGTCCATAAAGCCTCAAAATTTTTTCAATTTCCTTTAAACTCCAAGAATTCACTATGGCTTCAGCGGTTAAAGCGCTCTGCTGCGTGTTATATCTCATGTCAAGCGGTTCGTTTCTAAGGAAGGAGAAACCCCGCCCACTTTCCTCGAGGTGCCAACTTGAGAGCCCTAAATCAAATAAAACTCCGGAAACGGGCTTGAAATTGAAATTTTTAACGATTGTGCTTAAGTTTGCAAAGTTTTCGCAGGCGAGAATCAAGCGTTCCTCGTGTTCTGTGCCTTTAACTTTACGCTTAAGTTTCTCCAAAATTTCAGAGTCAGAATCTATCCCTAAAACTTTTCCATGAGGCATGTTCCATTCTAATATGGCCATGCTGTGGCCGCCCTCGCCAACAGTGCAGTCAACAAAGTTTTCATTAGGCTTAGGGTCAAGATGCTGAATAACTTCCGCTTTCATAACTGGAAAGTGCACACAGGACAACTCATCATTCCCTCAAAACATAAAAATAAAATAAACCTTATAAAATCCACAGCCCCGCTTCAAAGGCTGAAAAGATATGATAGTAAAAATGTTCATGGTAGGCAAGCTCCTAACAGACTGCTATGTTGCGGCATGCCCAAAAACAAGAGAAGCCATAGTGATCGACCCAGGATTCGATAACCCCCAAGAAGCCCAAGAAATATTCAAATTCATAAACCAAAACGCCATAAAACCAAAATTCATCATAAACACTCATGGCCACCCAGACCACACATGCGGAAACGGAATAGTCAAGGGAAAATTCGCCATCCCCATACTCATCCACGAAAAAGACGCTCAAATGCTTGAAGAACCCGGTAGAAGATTCGCAAAAAACTTCGGCTTTAACCTCAACACGCCGCCAGCAGACGCGCTTCTCCAAGATGGGGATACGATAAAATTCGGCGAAACCACCCTAAAAGTTATGCACACCCCCGGCCACAGTCAAGGAAGCATATGCCTTATAGGTCAAAAAGAAGTGTTCACAGGAGACACACTATTTGCAGGCTCCATTGGAAGGGTAGATCTGCCCCAAAGCTCGGAAAAAGACATGAAAAGTTCCCTAAAAAAGCTGGCAAGCCTCCCGGATCACTTGAAAGTCTACCCTGGACATGGACCAGCCACAACTATAAAAGAAGAAAAACAAACAAACCCCTTCTTATTACATTGGTTATAAGACGCTCTTCTATAAAGCCTCATTACTTTAAAACCCTTATTTTCAACTTTTCCGTCAATGAACTCTAAACCAATAATAGTTATTTTTCCTCTATGGAAATTAATAGTGTTTCATGAGACGCAATATTTAATAATCGACTCGTATACAAATATAACACAAGCACAGGAGAAAACCATAATGGCAAAACTGCGGCTCAAAGAAAAACTAGCCAGACTTAAAGAAGTAAGAATAAAACTCGCATTTAGAAAACCTAAAGAAGTAGTCATACCGCCTCCTCCACCAAAACCCATCCCGAAAGGCTTCAAAGTTGTTGAAAGGTACCCGCTCTATGAACCCTTCGCCCACGTCGCCATAGTGCAAAACCCAAAAACAGGCGAATACAAATACATATTAGACGAGTTGCAGCTTGACCCCCTTGAAAGAAGCGTTTACAACCGCATTTTAGAAATTCTCCTCGCAGAAATAGAATCGCCTAAAGAGGAAATATTAGACCCTAGAAAATTCTTCGCAGAAGAAGCTAAAAAAATTGTTAGCAAGTACAGAATAAGCCTAGGTTGGCTTCCAGACGTTTCATGGTACAAGATCCTTTACCACGCCGAAAGGGATCTCGTGGGATTCGGCAGAATCGACCCTTTAATGCGCGACCCCAACATCGAAGACATTTCATGCGACGGAGTTAAAAAACCTGTATACGTTTGGCACAGAAACTACGAAAGCATTGAAACAAACCTTGAATTTGAAAACGACGAAGAACTCGACAACATGGTTGTTAAACTCGTGCACATGGCTGGAAAACATGTAAGCTCAGCCTTCCCAATAGTGGACGCTTCTCTCCCAGGCAAACATAGACTTGCAGTCTGTTATAGACGGGAAGTCACACCCTTCGGCACAGCCTTCACAATCAGGAAGTTCAGAGAAGACCCCTACTCAATAATAGATCTAATAAACTTGGGCACGTTCTCCGAAGAAATGGCAGCCTACTTCTGGATGTGCCTAGAAAACAGAGCCTCCATAATGGTTTTAGGC
This sequence comes from Bathyarchaeia archaeon, assembly GCA_038850545.1. Lineage (GTDB taxonomy): Archaea > Thermoproteota > Bathyarchaeia > Bathyarchaeales > Bathycorpusculaceae > JAWCLS01. Next base: position 12,740 of record JAWCLS010000007.1, on the reverse strand, counting down.
GGAACCGCCGCTGGAAAAACAACAGCCCTAAACGCTCTGGCATGTCTAATTAAACCTGGAAGTAAAATAATCACAATAGAAGAGACGGCGGAGCTTAACCTCCCCCATGAAAACTGGGTTTCCCTAATTGCAAGGCAAAGCTACGGCCTAGGCGGAAGCAGCGTCGGCGAAGTAACCCTCTTTGACCTCGTAAAAACCTCCATGAGACACCGCCCAGACATACTAATTGTAGGCGAAGTCAGAGGACAAGAAGCCTACGTGCTTTTCCAAGCCCTAGCAACAGGCCACGGTGGCATGTGCACAATGCACGCAGAAAACCTAGAATCAGCCATAAAACGCCTAACCCAGAAGCCCATGGACATTGCTCCAGCGTATATTCCGCTAATGAACATTGTCCTATCAGTTCAAAGGGTGCACTTGCTAAAAACTGGAGAGAAAAAAGCCTATCGACGGATAATGAGCGTCAACGAAATTGCAGACTACGGAGATTACAGAAACATTTTCAAATGGTACCCAGCAAAAGACGAACACTTGCCAACATTAAACAAAAGCATAATGCTCTCAGGGATTTCTGAACGCTTAGGCATAGACAAGAAGGAACTGCTCGCGGAAATAGAGAGACGCAAGGAAATCCTGCACTGGATGCGTGAACGCAACATAAGAAGCTACAAAGATGTAGCCGCAATCATTGCCGAATACTATGCAAGACCAAAACAAATCTATGAAAAAGTTGTTGAAGGAGAAGAGGTGAAAGCCCTTGCCGTTTCTGGAAGCCCTTGAAGCTTGGTCATTCCGCATCTTCGGACGGGCGGCTCCATCCTTCTTAAAACATGTAGTCGCGTTTAAAGACTATCTTGAAAGGGCTAAAATCAAAATTTACCCCGAAACTTATGTTTCATTAATGTTTTTCACTGCTGTGTTAACTATTCCTGTTACGATACTCTCCTTGTTGATGCTTTACTTTTACGCCTTTATCCCAGCAATCTTTTTGGTGCCGCTTCCTGTTTACGTGATGATAGGTTTTATGTTGATACCTTTGTCACGGGCTGGCGAGAGGGCAAGCAACCTTGAAAGGGAAATGCCATTTGCAGCCGCCTACATCAGCGTTATGGCTTCAGGCGGCATAGCGCCCTACACGAGTTTTAAGCGGCTAGCAGAAGTAGAGTTAATGCCCGCAATGCAAAGCGAAGCAAGGGAAATCATAAAAGACGTGGAAATCTTCGGAATAGATCCGTTAACGGCCATTGAAAACGCAGCTAAAAGAAACCCCTTAGATGTTTTCAGGGATTTCCTCGCCGGTTATGCCTCAACCGTCATAATCGGCGGAGACATAGGTCACTTTCTAGAGAGAAAAGCAGAGGACATTTTCAAAACAAGAGCCATGCGCGTTAAAGCTGCCGCTGAAAGGCTTGGGATGCTTCTTGAAACTTTCATAATCGTCATGGTTTTGATGTCGCTTTGCTTCTACATTCTCTTCAGCGTAGAATCCATCTACAGCGTCGGAATCTCCATGTATTCCGGCGTAATTCTCTACACCTACCTATTCACGCCGATGCTTTCGCTGATGTTCATTTATTTGGCGCACAGTATGCAGCCGAAAACTCCAGTTGTTGAAATGCGCCCCTACAAGGTTTTCGGAATCTGCAGCCTAGTAGGCATACTTCTGCTGCTTTTGCTAACAAGCTTCTTCGGATACATGGAGATTCCCTTCTTCAGCTCGCTCCAAACAATAATTGACTTGCCAGTGGCCATTGCTATAGCCCTATTCGTTGCAACAGCTCCAGCCGCGGTGGTCCACCATAGGGTTAGCAGCAAAAAGGCAAGTGTGGAGCAAGGAATTAACAGCTTCTTAAGAGACTTAACCGAAGTGAGGAAGACGGGATTATCCCCTGAAAAATGCATTGAAAGCCTTTCAAACAGAGATTATGGCGAATTCAGTAATGAACTGCGCAAAATAAGCTCTGAGATTTCATGGGGAGTCCCGTTGAGAAAAGTGATCATGGATTTTGTTAAACGAACCAAGAGCTGGATGTCTCAGCTTGTCATGTTCCTCCTCGTTGAAACCATAGATGTTGGCGGAGGAACAATAGCCATGATTGAGTCCCTTGCCAGATTCAACAACTTAACGCAAGATGTTGAAAAAGAAAAGAAGATGGCTGTTCGCCCATACATAATGATGCCATATTTCGCTGCAATTCTCCTTGTTGCAACAACGACAATGATGATAGGTTTCACTTCTGGAACTTTAACTGTCGCCGAAACAGGCCAAACGAGGGATTTGGGGCCGATGATAACAACGTTTGTTACGTCCGCAATTTTCCACAGCTACTTGATAGGCATAGTTGCGGGCAAAATAAGCGAAGAATCAATTTCAGCTGGCTTTAAACACGCTGCGATACTGGTGATAATCGCTGTTTTAGCTGCAAAGCTTGTGCCAATGTTTGTGAAATTTGGAGTATGAGAGGCGGAAAATGTGAAGTTTAAGATTCAACTGTTTGCCGGGCTGAAAAGGAATAGGAAAGCTGTCAGTCCAGCCATTTCAACGGTTATACTTACAGGCGCTATAGTGTCGCTTCTGCTTGTAGCCATAATCTTCGCTAACAACTTTTTAGAGGCAAGGATGACTGAAAACGAGTTCAGCGCCATGAAACAGTTCATGCAAACCGTTGGGCTTCAAGTGGACGATGTGGCGTGGATTCCAGGGCGCACCCAGACCATTCGTTACGCAAGCAAGTATGGACAGGTAAACTTTGTGGATGAAGCCCTAATTTACACGGTCTATATTAATCGTACCGGCTCTTGGGAGTTGCTTGGAAACTATACTACAGGCATTCTCTTGTTTAACATGCCAATAAGCAAGTATTCCATTGGAAACGATTACCACGAGCGCATATATCCTACATCGGGTAGTTTTCTGAATAATGGCACTTCAGCGCCTGCAAGTTACATTTTTGTTGTTGAAAAGTTGTTTATGGATGATGGAAATTATATTAGGATTGTTGTGGCTCCTTGTATAAGAAGGTTGGATGCTACACTTGGCGGAACACAGTATTTTAAGTTTTACTTGCCGATTCTTAATTCATCGGGGGCTAATCCTAGGCTTTCCCAGTCTGTTACACTTGCTGGAAGGACTGTTTCGGTTAAAACTGGAAGCGGAAGCGCCGTCAAAATAAATGTAACCTTTCCAAAGGCTGCTCAAGGGTTTAACGCAGAGTTTTTCAATTTTGAGGGCACGGAAGAAGTGCCTCCGCCATTTCCGCCAGGGTCTGTAGTTGAGTTTTACGCTGGAGAGGTGTCTGTCTCTTTAGGTTTGCATGGTTAAGGAGGCGAAAAGCGCATGGCTCATATCACTATTGAGTATGTGATAATGCTTCCGATTCTGATAATGCAGATTATTCTTTTTCCTTTGACGGCGAGTTGGCTTATGAACGTTTGGGTTGACTCGCGGAGGAATCTTGCCCTTGAAGAGGTTGCAAGCCACTTGGGAAGCACAATACAGCAGATGTATTTCACGCTGAACCATGCAACAGTGTCTGAGGTGACGTTTATACAGAAACCTGATGTTCCGCCTTTCATAGAGGGCATTTCCTACATTGGGACTGCAACGCTAAAGACAGTTTTAGATCCTGCGCTAAATTCTAGCAAGATTTTAGAGTTGACGCTTAGGCTGAGGGACACTGGAATGATAGTTACAACAACTGTTCTTCTGGGCCCGAATGCTGTTTGGAAAGAGTCTATCTTCATAAGCAACTCTCCAAACGCGTACATTAATGCCACCAAAAAAGACGGAACCATATATCTGCAGTTTGGAGGCGACTAAGCGGTGGCGGGCTCAACTATAGACCATTTAATTGCCATGACCATTTTTCTGGGAGCACTGCTGATTTTTATAAGTTTGTTTAATCAGACAATCCAAACGGCTATACTGTACCAGCGCAATAGAGCCATAGCAACGAAATGCAGCGATCTGCTGGATAATATGCTTCTAAATCCGGGCTATCCCCTTGACTGGGGGAAAAATGACAGCGCTACTGTTACAATTTTCGGACTGCAAGACCCTGAATTCACCCAGTACAGGCTAAGCCCCTTCTCATTAATGCGTTTGCATTCCTCAATGGGGCAGCCAATTTACTATTCAGAAACTAATGAGTATTATAGCAATATAACTATGGGGTTTGGTAGCTTTCTGTTGGTTTCTTCTGCGAAAGCGCTAAACCACTCAACCGTCGCTAGGCTACTTGGGATAAACAATACATATGGTTTTCAGCTTGCTTTAACACCTTTAATTAATGTCTCCATAAGTGAGAGCCACGGAGGAAATCCGCTTACCCTAAACGTGATGGTTACTGGAAACGGTATTCCCCTCGCAGACGCCACAGTAAGTTACATGCTTATAACGGTTAAAAATGGCGCAGACTTTCCCTCGTATGATATCGCCCTTTCCAATAATCTGTGCACCGATGACGAAGGGTCGTGTGTTCTAAACTTCCAAAATGTAAACGCCAGTGAATCTTACGCTTTTATAGCCTATGCACGTTTAGGCGGGCTTGTGGGGGTGGGTTATCGTCAGCGTATAATGGCTGAAAGCCATGTTATTCCCCTTGTGGAAAATATTTCGGAAAGGCGTGTCATTCTTGCGCATAGCCGCGACATATGCAATATTGGATTGTCCCCCGTGTCTTTCAACGCAACTTTTATTATATTAAGCCAAGATTTTTCGCTTCGTCCAGTGCGTATTGAGGATCCTGCTTGGGAGGTTGATCCAGGCGATTATGTCAATTTAACAATTCCAACTTTTGAGCCGGGAATTTTGGTAGTAGCCTATCAGCAAAACGACAACAACAAAACTGGTGTTGTTTTAATGCCTTGGGGGGTAAGCTCTATGGGTTTTCCAGTGGTTTTTGGCGGCGACCCTTCTGATAAGACTTGGGTTGCGACTGACATTAGGCAGGTTATTGTGGGTAATGTGGCCTATCAGGCTAAGCTTGCCTTGTGGAGTCTTGAAGGCTACGGGGTGATGGGCTAAATGATGCGCACAGTTGAAGTTCTCATAGTAATAATCATCATCACCAGTGCCTTTATCATCGCGTCCTTTTACGCGGTTCTGCCCATACCCAGGCGGGTTTCGCCCATGAACCTTAGGAGGCTAGGGCTAACAACATTGCAGGTTCTGGATTCGAATTACAATTTAAGCGCTATAGTTTTTAAGCCCGGTGAAGACCCGGACTGGGTTAGGCTTCAAGTGGCGCTTTCTGCTTTGCTTCCGCCCAACATAGTTTACAACTTAACAGTTTATGACGTGCAAACAGCCAAAGAAGGAACAGTTTACGTTCCTTACAAGTCGCTTTCCAACGCTGAAAGTTTAGGCATACAATCAGAGGCAACATCCTATCTGGTGGCTTCTTCAAACGTCACTTTCAAAGTTATTCCAGAAAAAATTGGCGAGCATGGGGGCGGAGGAACACTGTATATCCTAAACTGCAGCGACGCCAACGGCTGGTGGATTACAGGCTACACGGCATATAGCCTAGCAGAAGACCTCTATAGGCTTTTATCGCCATACTTCCAAAAAACGGTAATGGTGCAAAACACAACACAGTTCGCGCAGATGCTAAACGGCACTGCGCTGGAGGGCGAAACGCTAGAAGACGCGGTGGTAATAAATACTTTCGGAGAGACGGTGCCAATACCAACAGAATATTGCACATCACCATATTCCACCGATAACTACGCTCGTTACTGCCATTTCTTGGGTAACATGACGCGCCTTTACAATTGGACATGGGTAAGCATAGTGGGTTATCCATTGTATTATGTCAGCAACGTTAATGCATTCCCTTATAAGGAAAATACCTATGGCATCTATGGAATGATAAGAGTTGGACCAGCAGGGCTTAACGCTTTTCTAAGAGGTTTAGACAATCAAAACTACACGTATAATGGCAACTCGATTACCAATAGTCTCAGTGAACCCGTTTATCTTTCGCCTGAAGCCTTGTATTATTGCAATTATTATGGCATTTATCCTTCGCCTTATCAGACGTCTACAAGAGCCTTACCGGATTCAATTTTAACCACTTATCACCTGCCCGAATCTTCGGTTACATACATCTTCAATAAAGTAGGCAGCTGGATGCCTGGAGCAATCTATAAACACATCGCAGCTGACGACAATAAGATTACGGGATCACTTTTCGCTTTGGGTTTAACGAGAACTCCAGATATTAGGCTTACAGCCCTTGGCTTACTTTTAAACTATAAGCCTAGGCTTTACCGCTCTGAGTTTAATGCTGCCGGCACTTCTAGGCTTGTGGTTTTGCAGCTTGGAATTGTGGGAGGGGTGTGATTGAAGGATAAGGGACAGTTTTCGATAATTGCGGCTTTGCTTGTTGCGGTTGTGCTTATAGCCACAGTCATCATCACATACTCCACTATACGCAACTTTCCAACAGGAGAGCAGCCTCAAGTTTTAAGCGCCATAGACGAAACAAACCTCGCTCTAAAACAGATTCTAGGATTCACGGTGGGCTATTATGGCTCCATACTGCAGGTTACTGGAGAAAGAGACTATGCATATGATTCGGCCCGTAAGTATTTGATAGGCGGGCTTGAATACATTGCGAGGATGCATCCGGAATGGGCTGCCTCCTTCAACTTAAAGAATGTGGATTTGGAGGCATACTGGTTCACGAGCCAAAGTTACAGCAGAGGAAACATCACGGTGGAATACAACCTAACGGGTGTTGGAATATATGGAATAAGATATACAACCTCATGCAAACTAAGCGTAAATATACTTGGAACAGAAGAAAACAAAGCGCATATTCGCGTAACAGCTGACGAAAAAGATGAACCGGTAATAAACCTTGGGAAAAATAACTTCAAATTTTACCTTTACAGATACACAAACTCCACATGGGCGATGACAAGCCCAGGCACCGAGCCCACGGCACTCGCTGACGGAACCTATATAATCGACATTCCCTCCGGAGTTGATCCCTACTCCTATGTGGTGCAAGTGGAAGACCCAAGAGGCATAGTGGCGGTTGCCTCATCCTTCAGCCGCTACACAATCACGCTAACATGGAATTCCACCATGTACTCTTTAACTGGAGCAGTAATTGTGACCAAAAACGAGGCACTTATAAATCATGAATCTTTTGAAGGAAGCTGGCCGCCTTCTGGGGGATGGACTAGAACTGGAAGGTGGAATAAAGAAAATGACAGGGCTTATAATGGAGCATATTCAGCTGATTTTGATGGTCCTCAAGGTCAAGGTCAAAGTGAGTCGGGTTATTTGACTACTCCCGGCCTTAATTGTTATGGAGCTAATTCAATTTATGTAGATTTCTGGTATAGAGATGAACAGTGCGACACCGGTGATTTCTTACTTCAATACTATGATGGCACTACATGGACCACCGCTGCTGATCTGGGAGCAGCATTTACTGAAAATCAGTGGCTTCACTATCAACAGGTAATCACAGACAACCAGTATTTCAAGTCGAACTTTGCAATTCGCTGGTATGCTCATTTAGAGCGTGATGAACATGCATATGTTGATTATGTAACCGTTACAGTAAGTAAAAATGTTATAGTAAGGGGAGAAATTCAGCCTGTGATTGTTGAAGTGTTGCAAAATGGCACGATGCGGTGGTTAGGCGAGCACCTAGAGCTCACAACACAGGCTAAGCCTATACCACCAATTCCAGTTAAGGCAATACATGTAAACCAAACAATAAACGATGTAAATCGTGAAGTGCCATTCCAAATAGAGGATTGGGCTTCAGATTACCGCGTCCCGCTAGGCTTAGCTAACAACGCAAGCGTTTTTAACAACAGAAACATGCTGGTTTTCCTGGTAAATCCAAACGTTTCAAAGGTTACAATATGGTGGGACGGAAGCGACAGGGCAGTCCAAACACCCCTTGCATATACAAACAGACACTTCTCATACACTTTTGGCGACCAGTATCATCCAATAACAATCAGCAATGAAATTCTAAATTTGGCAATAGACTTTTCTGGTGATGGTTCATTTAAGGCAATTTCAACCTTGGGTTCATCCCAGGCTAATGCAGTGTTAATGCGAATCAACCAAGACACTGCCCATTATGGGCATTCTAGACCTATGTATGCAGTTTTAAATGGCATAGTAAGAGCTGTGCTGCATCATGAAGTGGAATGGCCCAGTGGTGGCATTTCCGGCTGCCCCAACGTTTATGCTCATATTGTGTTAATGCTTCCTGCAAACGCAACATACTACACGTATCAGCTAAGGCTCATGTTCATAAATTCCTCTAGACCCAGAACCATAACAGACCTCTGCCCAATCAAATTGTCATTTTCGGGTGGACAGCCGAAAACCGAAAATGGAACAGCAAACGGTTATCCAATAGTTTCAAATGCAACGGGTTTATTCTACAATTTTTCAGCTACATGCTGGCAACATCACTGGAGCCAACTAAATTCTTCCTTAACAAAGGGCGCAGGAATAATTTTCACGGATGCTGCGAACCAAATGCTATACCGCTTTGACGCCATAGCAGGAAGCAAAACAGGAGCCCTCAACGCAGCCTTAGAAACAATAGAACTGTGTCCAGTAACTAATATGGCCTCAGTTACCTTCCAATACCCGTTAGACCTCATATGGTACGGCGCAGTAGTAACATTCGATGAAACAACCCCCATACTCAAACCCGACGGTGGAGGCTTATGGATAATAGCCGAATATCCACCCACAGTGACCGTGACCACGGAAAGTTAAAGCCATCACTATTCGGTTTCGGAGTTATTCCAAATTTGAATTCCCAGTTCATACAAGTTAAATATCAATCCCACAGTTTCCTAAACAGTAAAGGTGAAACCCTATGCCCGCTAAAAACATGATTAAATCCAGAAAAGCCATATCACCCATACTGGCCACTCTCTTACTTGTCGTAATTGCGGTAGCAGCCATAGTTGTAACCTACGCTTGGATAATGACCTACATGAGCAGCGCGGGACAACAAGCAGGCGTCATGCTCACCAAAGACGCAGTATCCTGGCCCGATAATGATACCATAGTAATTTATGTTAGGAACACGGGAACATCAGACGCAGTAATAAGCGCTGTTTATATGGGAGAATCAGCAGCAAACCTCACAAGAGTCGGCGCCACTTACGATCCAATGAGCGGTGTGGTTCCCGCTGACGGAGGCGTCGTCAAAATAACAATCGATTACTCATGGAAATCTGATACAAAATATTATTTCAAAGTGGTGCCTAACACCGGAGCACCCATAGAGTTCAGCGAAAAATCGCCATAAAAGGCAAAGCTTACAAATTAACCACTACCAACAAGCACCCCGCTATTCTTCACCTTTTAAAGACAGCAGCAATAAATAATAGACTAAACCCATGTAAGCCTTTAGTTAAACGGTGCCAAAATGCAGCCTATTCCCCTAATCACAGCCGCAAAGACACTTCTATCCCTAATCTTTCTAGCTTATGCTTCTTGGAGCGACTACAAAACCCGCGAGGTAAGCAACCGTGTTTGGCTCTTCTACGCTCCGCCAGCTTTTGCCCTAACCTTTACAGAACTTTTCCTCTCAGACTTTTCCATGCTGCCCTTCTACGGCTTATGCTTTGGCCTAACAGCAGCCTTCGCCATAATACTTTTTTATGCGGGCGGCTTCGGAGGCGCAGACGCAAAGGCTTTAATGTGCTTGGCCTTAGCCCTGCCATTCTACCCCAAGGAACTTTTAAAGCCCCTACCCATACAAGTTTCTCCAACCATGCAGCTTTTATTCCCATTGGCGGTCTTCAGCAACTCAGTCCTACTCGCAGCACTAACAGCAATCTACATGCTCATTCACAACATTTTATGGCACAGAAAAACAGGCAGTCCCCTCTTCGAAGGAGAACAAAAAAACGCCTCAATAGGCAGAAAAATTTTGGTGCTAATAACCTCATACAAAATGTCCGTTAAAAAGTTGAAGGAGAAGTGGCACCTTTACCCCATGGAAGACCTGGAAAAAACAGAGAATAAAACTGCGAGGAAGCTTGTTGTCCTCCCAAAAGACAAGGAGCGAGACGCCATGGTTGAAAGGCTCGCCGCTGCCGTTGAAGCGGGGGAAATTCAAGACATGGTTTGGGCAACCCCTGGACTGCCCATGCTAATATTCATAACAGTAGGCCTAATCATAGCGCTGGTTTTCGGCGACATGGTTTGGATGCTTGTCAGTTTCCTGTTAGGCTAGCAAAAAGAGTTAATTCAACCTTTAAGGAATATTTTCGTCAAGGCTGGGTGGAAACTTGTCGAGCTTCTATTTGGATGAGGTGCAAACCTTTCTGAAAAGCAAACTTGAAGAGGTTAATGTTGTTGTTATGCCAGACTTTTTCCTCGACAGATTTGTAAGCCTAAACTGGAATGTGGAGGCTTTCTCCGAAAAGGTTGCGGTTATAGTTGGGCGGAAGGGCGGAAGCATAGATGGAATAGCCCAAACAGAGTTTAGGGGAGGAAACGCCATAAACACGGCTTCCGCCTTAGCCAGCCTAGGAGTAAAAGTAACTCCAATAGTTTGTACAGACAAGCTTGGATTCCAGCTAATCAAATTCTACATTAAGTCTCCGAAGGTTGACCTCTCCCACATCAAAATATGTGAGAAAATGTCCATTACAACAGCCGTGGAGTTCCAAACCGAAAATGGAAAAGTGAATGTCATGCTTAGGGATGTGGGCTCCCTAGCGGATTTTAGCCCGCAAAACCTGAACGACGAAGACTTTAGAGCCTGTGAAAGCGCAGACTACGTGTGCGTCTTCAACTGGGCTGGAACAAGAAACTTCGGCACAGAACTAGCCGAAACAGTTTTCAGCCACGTAAAAACAAGAGGCAGAGGCAAAACCTACTACGACACAGCTGACCCAACCCCAAACAAGGAAAAAGTCCAAAACCTGATGAGGAAAGTTCTGCAAGGCAATCTCGTGGACGTTCTAAGCCTAAACGAAAACGAGGCGGTCTTCTACGCTTCGCAACTAAGCGGCAAAACAAGACACCTCAAAAAAAGCCTAAGCTTTGAAGAGTTAGCCAAAGAATCCGCCAAACTTTTGGCTAAGCATCTCCAAGCGAGAATAGACCTGCACACCACGAGTTTTTCGGCAACATTCACAAAAGATGGCGAAATAGCCGCTGTTCCAGCCTTCAAAGTTCCAGTTTTGAGAGCCACGGGAGCTGGCGACGCATGGAACGCTGGAAACATCGTTGGAGACGCCTATAGGCTTTCAGACGGCGCTAGGCTAGCCTTAGCAAACGCTGTCGCCGCCTACTATATTTCAAACCGCGATGGGAAACACCCCACGCGGAGAGAACTACTAAAATTTTGCAGCAAGCTCAGAGAGAAAGCCAACCAAAACAGATAAAAATTAGGCTATTTAAAGAAGCATAAGCTCGGGGATGCATCTGTGCCGTCGGAAATCTTCGATGTAGAAAAATTCTTTGAAATCAGCGAGCGTGCGGAATACTGTGCAGTTAAACGCCTAAAAGATGTTGTAAAACTGAAACTTCGCACTTCAAAAAGGCTTTACACCTTAAAAGTTGACCCTTCAAAAGCTGAAGAAGTTATAAAGAGGCTGAAATGCGAAATCCGCGAAATATAAGGCTTCTGCTAGGCTTCCATAACAACCTTCGCTAAGCGAAAAGAATCTTCAACGCTTTTCATTAAAGTGTTCGTAACCGTGACTTTTATGCCAAGCTCTTCTATGCGCCTTTTATGCGCTGCGTCAGCCTCGTCGATGATGAAGCTTTTTAAAAGTTCGCCGTAAAATTTAGCCACCCCATAGGCTGAAACCTCAAAGCCCATGCTGGCCATAATTCTGTCTGCAGGCCCCTTAAGCGCCTTTCCGCCGACAATTGGGCTCACCCCCACTATGGGCGCTTTTGAAGCTGCCAGCTCATTCTTTATGGCTGAGATTGAAAGTATTGGGGATATGCTTAGAATTGGATTACTTGGACATATAATGATGCGTTCAGCCTCCCTTAAAGCTTCAATAATGCCAGGTGCGGGTTTAGCTTTTTCAGCCCCTTCAAAAATCACGTTTGTCACCATGTCCATGGTTCCCCTTTTTACAAAGTACTCCTGAAAATCAAGAAGCAAATTGCCTGACTGGACTTTCGTCCGCACTGGGTCGTCGCTCATGGGTATAAGTTTAGCCTCAACCCCAAGCATTCTGCATAGTTTGGCTGTGGCTTGGGAAAGCGTGTGGCCTTCCCTTAACATTTTGGTTCTTGTGATGTGTATGGCTAGGTCTCTGTCGCCGAGCTTAAACCATGTTTCAAACCCGAGCCTTCTAAGCATTTCAAGGCAGTGGAAGGTGTCGCCTGCAACACCCCAACCTTTAGTTTCGTCAACAATCCCAGCTAGAGTATACATGATTATGTCTAGGTCTGGGCTTATATGCAAGCCGTAGAGCTCAACATCGTCGCCGACATTACCAACTATCACCAAATCCCGTGGGGAGACAACCCTTACAAGTCCCCGCAGCAGTTTCGCCGCACCGACGCCGCCAGCTAAAGCAACGACTTTTCCCATAAACCTCACTTTTATAACCCTAATCGCTTCATAAACTATTCATTGAGTTTGACTTTAAAAGTTTGGAGGCGCACCGTTTTGGACGTAGTTGAGTTGGTGAAGTCTCGAAGAAGCATCAGAAAGTTCAAGTCTGCTGAAGTTTCGCGTGATATTGTTAAATCAATTTTAGAT
>JAWCLS010000006.1:0-24707 GCA_038850545.1 Bathyarchaeia archaeon | reverse complement strand
GAAAATATATAATTTTTACCAGCTTGATGAAAATGATTATACTGTTATGGCTTCAGATAAGGACCCAACCACCATTATAATAGCAATATGATACCCTCGTCTACGAGAAAGCCAACGCAGAAAAACGAAATAGGAAAATTGAAAAATAGGCGTTTATGCTATTCCGCATTTTTTGAGGAGTTTTTGCCGTCTTAAGTCTGTTATTCGCTGAATTTCGTCTACGAGTTTTTCGAACTTTGGAGTGAACAAGTGTCTGAAGCGTCCCTGAAGCTGCAAGTATTCTTTCACTGGTTTTTTCTTTTGGGGAGCTAAGGCTATGACCTTGCTTGGCGCAGAAAGCTGGTATTCGCCGTTTATGGCTTCCCACAGCGGAAAAACGCATGTTTCCACTGCTAGGCGTGAAAGCTCTATGGATTTAGCTGGGTCGCTTCTCCATCCGCGGGGGCACGGCGCAAAGACGTGCAGAAACGCTGGGCCTTCAACTTCTAAGCCTTTTCTCGCTTTTGTGATTAGGTCTCTCCAGTAGTAGGGGGAAGCCGTAGCCACGTAGGGCATTTCATGAGCCACCATGATGTCTGCTATGGGCTTTTTGGGTTCAAGCTTTCCAGGTATTACTTTGCCTGCTGGCGATGTTGTTGTGGCTGCGCCTAGGGGTGTTCCTCCGCTTCTCTGAATGCCCGTATTCATATAAGCCTCATTATCGTATAACACAAACAGGAAGTCGTGTCCCCTTTCAACGGCTCCCGAAAGCGCTTGTATTCCAATGTCATATGTGCCTCCGTCTCCAGCCAAAGCTATAACGTCCACATGCTCATACCTTGTTCTCCCTTTCTTCTTCATTATTTTAAACGCGGCGTCTATTCCTGAAGCGTTTGCAGCTGCATTCTCGAAGGCTGTATGCACCCATGGTACAGCCCACGAAGTGTATGGGTAAAGCGAGGAAACCACTTCCATGCATCCTGTGGCTGTGGTCACTATGGTTGGGCCTCGCGTTGCCTTCATTATAAGCCTCAAAACTGTTGCGGGTGCGCATCCTGCACATGCTCTATGTCCAGACATGAAAAGGTCTGGTTTTTCAGCTATGTCTTTTGCCGTGAACTTCCATTCCGTTTGCATTTCCCATTCCTCTCTTTTATTCCCTCAAACCCAAGTAGCGTACGGGTTTTTCAACAATTTTTTCTCGGAGTACCCCCTGCAAGTCTTCGTAAACTTGGCGTATTTGATAGGGGTTTGTGTCTCTTCCACCGAGTCCATAAATGTAGTTAATCACTATCGGGTGTTTGTTTGCATCATAAAGCGCGTGGCGGATTTCGTGGAAAGCTGGACCGCCATAGCCTCCGAAACTCGTACATTTGTCCATTACAGCTACCACTTTAACGTTTTCCAGCGCTTTGCGAATTCCGTCTACTGGCAGGGGCCTAAATGTTCGGATTCGCAGCAACCCCGCTTTTACGTCTTCTGCTCTAAGCTCGTCCACCACTGTTTTCACTGTTCCCGCGGTTGAGCCTAAGCATACAATAGCCATCTCGGCGTCTTCAAGCCTGTAAGAGTCAAGCAGTCCATCTCCATAACTTCTGCCGCTTATCTCCGCGTACTCATCATGCACTTTGCGAATCACCTCAAGGGCGTTTTCCATGGCTTCTTCCTGTTGACGTTTAACCTCAAAATAGTAGTTTGGAAAGGCTACTGGCCCCATGGTCATGGGGTTTTCCGGGTCCAGTTTAAGGGGCACAACTTTTCCTTCATGGTTGATCACGTTTGGGAATTGGCGGACTCCAACAAAATTTTTTACAACATCGTCTGGAAGCACATTCACGTTTTCCAGCGAGTGGCTTAAAATGAAGCCGTCGAGGCAAACCATGACTGGCAGCATTACTTTAGGGTTTTCAGCTATTCTAAAAGCCTGTATTACTGAGTCGTAAACTTCTTGGGCGTTTTCAGCGTAGATTTGAATCCAGCCGCTGTCCCTTTGAGCCATACTGTCAGACTGATCCCCGTGGATGTTTAACGGTGCAGACAGAGCGCGGTTTGCAACGGCCATAACCACTGGCGCGCGGCATCCCGAAGTGACGAAAAGCATTTCGTGCATTAGGGCTAAGCCCGCGGAAGCTGTGGCTGTGAAGGTTCTTGCGCCAGTAAGCGAGGCTGTTAGGCAGGCTGTCATGGCGCTGTGCTCAGACTCTGTGCAGATAAACGCTGTTTCAACCTCGCCGTTAGCCACATACTCGCTGAACCTTTCAACAATTATGGTTTGTGGAGTTATGGGGTAAGCTGCAACCACGTCGACGTCTGACTGCTTCGCGGCGTAGGCGACAGCTTCATTACCGCTTAAGGCCATAGCCCTTTGCTCAACAACACTTTTCATTATCATACGCTCCTATCCAAGCTTCATTTCTATCGCCTTAACCGGGCATTCGTTGGCGCATATCCCGCAGCCTTTACAATAATTGTAGTTGAATTCTATGTCGCCTTTTTCAGCGTTCCATTGTATTGCGCCGTCTGGGCAGAAGATTACGCACAGCAGGCAGCGGGTGCATTTTTCCAAGTCTCTTACGGGCATGTAGGTTTTCCAGTCTCCTGTGAAAATTTCTGTGCTTGGCTTCCAGCATATGGCGGCTATTGAAATTTCCTTCCAGCCTTTCTCTTGGGAGCTCATTCTGAAATCACCTTTTCATAGGCCTCTTTTATAACTGCGAAGTTTTTCTCCGCAATGTCCTTTCTGAAACGTTCTTCAATGGTTCTTTTAATGCTTTCTAGGCTTACTATGCCTGTCACGCGCGCCAAGGCTCCAAGCATGGCCGTGCTTGTTATGGGTGCTCCTAGAAATTTTATGGCAATTTCCGTTGCTGGGACAGTCCAAACTTTTCCCTTGTCTTCTTTGAGCAATTTTTTAACTTCAATGGGACTTTCTTTCGAGTTTATTAGCAAAATTCCTTCTTTGGCTAATCCTTCTGTAACGGGCACGGTTTTCAGCAAAGTTGCGTCTAAAACAACCACCGCATCTGGTTCGTAAACCGCACAGTGCACCCTAATGGGTTCGGTGCTTATCCTTGTGAAAGCTGCTACAGGCGCTCCCATTCTTTCAGGGCCAAATTCTGGAAAAGATTGAACGTGTTTCCCCTCGTATACGGCTGCCCTTGCAAGCAGCTCACTGGCTGTCCATGCTCCTTGACCGCCTCTTCCATGCCACCTAACCTCGAAAAGATTCTTCACTTATTTGACTCTCCATTTGACTTCTCACATTTAGGAAAACTGTCTTATACCTTTTTCTCAAAGGGAAAACAAAAATCATGATAGGATGCTGGGTGTTCCGATTAAGTTTGGGACATTAAGTCCTTTAGAATCTCTCTAACAGGCATCTCAAATAGTTCCCTTACTCGATTTAGAAGTTCTACTCCATATTTTGTTGCAGAATAATATTTAATGCGTCGCCTGCCCTTCTGCATCCATTTCCCATTCACCAGCCTGTTCTCTTCCAACTCGTAAAGGAGAGGGTAAACTACTCCTGAATGGAAACTCCACCCCGTCAACCTCTTAAGCTCTTTAGATATGCTGTAGCCAGACATGGATCTCTGACTTAAAAGCCAGAGGATTACAACTCTGCTGAAACCCCTAATGGTGGCTTTAACCAGATCCTTCTCCAATTTGCCATACAACAGTTTCACCCCAAGCACGCGCTAGCCATTTATGCATTAAATAGGAATATAAGCACTATTCTGAGCGGAAAATTGATATATCAAATCAAAAAGTAGTCTTCTGAAAGCCTATGGTTAAAATCAGCGACGGGCTCCTTCGTAGCCTTGAAAAGCCAATAATATTGTGGCTTTTATTCCATAAGCCTAGACACGGCTACGAAATCATAGTGGAGTTTAAAAGGCTAACAGGGCGAAAACTAAAACCAAGCATAGTTTACCCCTTCCTTCATAAGTTGGAAATGGAAGGATTTGCCAACGGCAAATGGATTATGAAGGGAAATCGAAAGATAAGGCATTATTCTTTAACTAAAAGTGGAGAAGAACTTCTTCAAAAAGTGCGGGAAATATTTACCTTACCAATTAAAGAGATTTTCTTGGACTTAATTGACAAAAAGAAGATTGTACACAAGCTTACGTAAAAAAGCCTGCTTCAACTAAGTGATGGGGAGATTTGTGAATAGAATATATCAAAATTTAAATGTTTTATTTTATTATAATATATGCTGCCAGAGGAGGGGAGAAGCATACGGCCGAAATCCTATTGACAGCAGATCGCACTTTAATAAGTGACTATCACCACAACGAATTCCTCGGTTTTGGAACGTGCGCCCCTCCAAACGTTATCCCAAACTGGCTTTACAGTTTCTTATTCTTTCCGCCGATGAAAACAAAAAATGGCATTCCCATAGCAGCCCCTTATGGGTTGAGAAAGGTTGAGGCTCAACTTTTAAGCGAGGGATTTGATGTCTTAACTGTTGATCCTGGTCATGTTGAAAAATACGTGAGCGAGGCTAAAGTTTTAGGCATACATGTCATGGATCCCTTTGGGTTAGGTCCAGCCTCGAGCACTTTCGCTTCCATTTTAAAAAAGGAACCTTTTTTGGCGCAATATTTCCGCAATTTGTTGGAGAAACCTGCAATTCGAAAAGCGAAGAAACAGGGTTTAAAAATAATTGTTGGCGGTCCAGGTGTTTGGCAGTTTCGGTATAGGCCAAAATTCGTTGAAGAGTTCGGAATCGACTGCATAATCGAAGGAGAGGCGGAGAAAGTTATTGGAAAAATTATGCGCGCAGCCTTAAACTGTGAGTATTTACCCAAATACTATGAGGTTAGCATTGAAGAAACGCCAAGTTTAGAGGAAATACCCGACATTGTGAATCCTTCAATTAACGGATTAGTGGAAATCGGCAGAGGATGCTGCAGAGGATGCAAATTTTGCAACGTGACTTTAAGACCTTTAAGGTGGTATCCCCTTGAAAAAATCCTCCGTGAAATAGACGTGAACTTTAAATACGGATATGCCTCCAACGCGTGTCTCCACGCAGAAGACGTCATGCTTTACGGCTCAAAAAACACCATTCCAAACGATGAGAAACTAGTTAAGCTGCACGAAGCAGTTGTAAGGAAATGCGAAGGGGGCATAAGCTGGAGCCACTGTTCACTGGCAACTGTAGCTTTAAAACCAAAACTTTTCTCGCAAATCGCCGAAATTATACTACAAAAACAGTTCTGGTGGGGCGCAGAAGTCGGCATAGAAACAGGCTCACCAGAACTTGCAAGAAAAATTATGCCGGCGAAGGCGCATCCATTCAAGCCTGAAGACTGGCCTGAAGTTGTCCGCACAAGCATGGGCCTAATGCACGATAGCAACATGATTCCGGCGTGCACGTTAATCATAGGTGTTCCAGAAGAGACGGAAAACGACCTAATAAAAACAATAGAACTAGTTGAGGATTTAAAAGGCGTCAGAAGCCTCATTGTCCCCCTGTTTTTTGTACCCTTAGGCAGCCTGAAAAATGAAGATTGGTTTAAAGAAACGCAGATGACAAACCTCCATCATGAACTGCTAATAAAATGCCTAAAACACAACTTCAACTGGATAGACGATTTAATAGCTCTATCCTTCTCTAGAAAATGGTACGCAAAACCCATGCGCTTCTTATACACACTTTTCGTCAGAATAATCAAACATAAAGCAAGAAAAGCAGGAATCCACTAACAAAAAGGCAAGCGATAAAACGGAATAAGCTTAAATACCGCAGTAAAACTCAAACTCTTAGAATCAAATGTGGGGCCGCCGTAGCTCAGTGTGGTAGAGCGGCTGGCTGTTAACCAGTCGGTCGTAGGTTCAAGAACAGGAGGAAAAACTCCTGTTGAAAATCCTACCGGCGGCGCCTCATTATTTTTTGCTGCTACCAGCGCCCTTTTCCATAAGTTCGAATGGAAAACTGCGGAGCTTGTGTATTTGTAAAGCTCTTGCAAGTATGATGTTATAAAATTCTAAGGGAGGAGAGTCATTATTGGTTGTTTTCCTAACCAAAAACCTAAAGGCAACATCCCTATTATGCAGGAATTCTCTCATAAGGTTCGTTGAAGAAGCATAAGAACCACTATGTGTCATGCGGACTTTTAATTATTAAATGTTTTACACCAACTCTGCTATCAGATGTCTCGTGGTTTCTTTTACAGCTTGTTTGCTGTTGAGTTTAGGTTTCCATCCTATGGATTTTAGTTTGCTTATGTCTAGTAGCATGTTTTTAACGTCTCCTATCCATCCTCTTCCGCCATCAACCCCGCCTGTGAAGATGAGCTCCACATTTTTAAGTCCCATTTCGTCGATGACTATTTGGGCTATGGTTTTAACGTCCACCATATCCTCTGAGCCGATGTTATAAATTTCAACTTGAGTTTTTGATTTTTCAAATCCTAGAAGCATGGCTTCTATACAGTCGCTTATGTAAAGGTAGGATTTGCTTTGGGTTCCGTCTCCGAGTACTTCAAGCTCTCTAGGGTTCTTTCTCAGCTTTTGAATGAAGTCACAGATTACGCCGTGTCTGCTTCTTGGACCAACGATGTTGGCTAGGCGGTAAATCAAAGCCTTAAAGCCGTACGTATAGGCATAAGCGGATATTAAGGCTTCACAAGCCAGCTTAGAGGCTCCATAAACTGATATTGGCTTTAGAGGCGCGTAGTCCTCAGGCGTGGGAATTTTCGCAGCTTCGCCGTAGACCGTGGATGAAGAGGTGAAGACGAAGTTTTTAACGCATCCCGCCCTCCTCACCGCCTCTAAGAGGGTGTAGGTAGCAGCAACGTTTTGTTGGTAATGTACGTCTGGGTTTATGGAGCCCACCCTGACTTCTGGATTAGCTGCTAAATGATAGACTGTTTCACAGCCTTCTACAGCCTTTGCTGCATAGTCAGCGTTCAATAGGTCGCCTTGAATGAACTTGAAGTTTTGGTGGTTCAACCACCGGGTGATGTTCAGTAGGCTTCCGCTGCTGAGGTTGTCGATGACTTGAACGTTAATCTGGCGCTTCATAAGGGCGTCTACAAGATGGCTTCCCATGAAACCTGCTCCACCCGTTACTAACACCTTCAATTTTTGTTCTCTCCTACTTGCGTGACGGTTAAACCAGTCTCATGGCTTACTCCAGAGCTACAAATATTCTTTGCTCATTATTTTTAAGGCCTCAGAAAGTTTTAGAGGTTTCTTTTTCATCAGAGTGAGCGCATTGCTCACATTTAATGAGGAGTCTTTGGGTCTTTTGGCTTTCCATGATATTTCACCCATTTTTGCGGGTTTAACTAAATTCGTTGGTAAGTTGAAAACTTTAGCTAGCTCTAGTGCAAATTCATATCTGCTGGCTCTTGTGGCTCCCGCCGCGTGCAATGTCCCAGTGATTCCTCCTTCCACAATTTCCAAGAGCATTTCGGCTAGGTTTGTGTTTAGTGTGGGCGAAACAATTTGGTCGATGAGGACTTTTACCTCTTTTCCATGTTTTAGGTTGTTTATTAGCCATGTAGCGAAGTTGAGTTTTTGGGTTCGACTCCAGCCGTAGATGACGCTTGTTCTAGCGATGCACCATTTTTCGGCATGTTCCTTGACGAATTCTTCTCCCATTAGCTTTGTGTAGCCGTAGTAGTTTATGGGGTTGGGTTGGTCTTCCTCTTTATAGAAGCCTTTTTCGCCGTCGAAGACGTAATCGGTTGAAACGTAGGTTATGTGCGCGCCTGCTTTGGTGGATGCTATGGCGACGTGTTTTGTTGCCTCCGCGTTCACTTTCCAAGCTAAGTCTTTGTTGGCTTCGCAGCCGTCTACGTCTGTGTATGCTGCTGTGTGGATGACGGCGTCTGGTTTTAGCTTAGACATAACCTTGAGCATGTTTTCGTGGTCGGTTAGGTCAAGTTTAATTGGTGTTCCTAGGCTTATTGCATGTTCCTTGTAGGCGGCGTAAACTTCGTGGCCTTTTTCTAAGGCTAGTTGAGCTACCTTATGACCTAAAAGTCCGCTGGCGCCTGTCACTAGGATCTTCAATGTTTACCACTTTAGCTTCCATGGAGTGGGATGGAGAACTTGTTCTGTTGCTAAGGGTTTCCACCACCATTCATTATTTAAATACCAGTTGACCGTGGCTTTTATGGCTTCGTGGAAGCTATGTTTAGGCTTCCAACCAAGTTCAGCTTTAATCTTAGACGAGTCTAAGCTGTACCGTAAGTCATGTCCAGGCCTGTCTTCGACAAACGTTATTAATTCGTCGGGTTTGCCCATGATGTTTAGGATCGTTTTTATAACTTCTGTGTTTTTAAGTTCGTTACCTGCTGACACGTTGTATATTTCTCCACTCCTTCCATTTCTAAGGAGCATGTCCAGGGCTTCACAGAAGTCGTTAACGTATATCCAGTCTCTTATGTTTTGGCCCTTGCCGTAGACTGGTATGGGAAGGTTATGGTAGGCTCTTATGATTGTTTTTGGAATGAGTTTTTCTGGGAATTGGTATGGGCCAAAATTGTTAGTGCATCTTGCCATAACGATGTTTAGTCCGTAGGTTCTATGGTAGGCGAGGCCTAGGAGGTCTGCTGCAGCTTTGCTTGCTGAGTAGGGTGAGGATGGTTTAAGCCTGTCATCTTCTGTGAAGGAGCCTTCGATGATGTCGCCGTAAACTTCGTCTGTTGATACGTGTAATATGCTTTTTTCATGATCCTTACAAGCTTCAAAGAGGGTTAACGCGCCTAGGATGTTGCTTTGGATGAAGGGCCATGGGTCTGCTATGCTCCTGTCCACATGGGTTTCAGCTGCTATGTTGACAACAGCATCAACTTGACTTACGAGGTCTTTAACAAGTCGCTTGTTGGTTATGTCTCCTTTTATTAATTTGTATCTTCTGCCCGCTTTGATATTTCTAAGGTTTGCTGGGTTAGAGCCTATGGAGAGTTTGTCCAAGTTTATAACTTGAACATCATCGTGTTTAGCTAGCACATAACGTATGAAGTTGCTTCCAATGAAGCCTAGTCCACCAGTCACTAGGAGTTTCATACCCTTTACCTATGGGGTGGATAATTCCAGTCGTATGGTTTTCCAACCCTTGGATCGTCTGTTTTGCCGTTTATGGATTTTGGTATAATTTTCGGGTCGTTCCATGGTCTTCTTTCCTCATCTGGCTTTTCGTAGCTGTATAGTTTGTTAACGAAGTATAGAAGCCATGCTGGCTCGTTGCTGACTACTTTGAAGCCGTGCCAGTATTTTCCAGGTATTCTAACAATTTGAGGGTTATATTCTGTTGATATTATCTCATCTAATTCGCTTGACTCATCCTCGTAGGCGCAGATTTTTACGGCTCCTTTAAGAACTACGAAATAATCTGTTTGTTCCTTTTTGTGTCTATGCCAAGCTCTTATTATGTTTGGGTAGGTTATGGACAAGTTTGCTTGGGCTATGTTGTCTTGTTCGAGTAGATCTTTCCAGTCGTTTCGGATTACTTCTGTGAAGAAACCTCTTTCATCTGGGATGCGCTTTAACTCTTTGGTTGCTACGCCGGGCAACATGCCTTTTATTTTTCTTAGTTTTTATATAAAAGCTTGTTTTCGGTTTATGGTGGGCTGCTTTAGGCTGTTATTTCTAATTGTTTTCTCCGATTTTGCCTTTCCCTCTTAGACTTCCACTTCTGAGTAGTCTCCTATGTGGAGTTTTATGGCCTTTTTCCTGTTGTTTTTTGTTACTTTTGCGTTTCTGCCTATGAGGCTTTCTTCTATGCGGTCCACGTCTTTTATTATGGCGTTTTCTAGGATTACGCAGTATTCTATGTTTGAGTTTGTTATTTGCGTGTTGTCGCCGATGCTTGTGTATGGACCTATGAAAGAGTTCTCTATGCGAGTGTTTTTTCCTATTATTGATGGGCCTCTGATGGTGCTATTTATTATCTTTGCTCCGCCTTCTATTTTGACTCTTCCCTCTATAGTGCTATTTACGGCTTCGCCTCTTATCTCGCGTTTTATGTACTCATCTAAGATTTTCGCATTGGCGACTAAGATATCGTCTTTTTTGCCCGTGTCAAGCCACCACGTGTTTAGGATTTCGGCCTTGACTTTGAAGCCTAAGTTTATCATTTCCTGTATAGCATCTGTTATTTCCAGTTCGCCCCTCCATGAAGGTTTTATGTGTTCTATTGCTTTGTGAATTTTGTTTGAGAATAGATATGTGCCTACTATGGCTAGGTTGCTAATGGGTTCCTTTGGTTTTTCTACGAGTTTAACGACGTTTCCTTTTCCGTCTAGTGTGGCTACGCCGAATTTTGTTGGGTCTTCCACTTCTTTTAGCAGTATTAGGGCGTCGAGGTTTTCGTTTCTAAATTTTCTTATTAGGGGTGTTATTCCTTGGCCTTGAAGGTTGTCTCCTAGGCACATGACAAAGTCTTCTTCGCCTAGAAAGTCTTTAGCAGTTTTAACTGCATGCGCCAAGCCTAAAGGCTCTTGGGGAATGTATGTGACTCTGAAACCCAGCTGTGAACCGTCTTTGACGTATTCTTTAACGTAGCTGCCAGTTTCAGGCGCAATTATTATGCCAACTTCCTTTATACCTGTCTCTGCTATCTGGTCGAGAACATAACCCAGAATGGGTTTGTTAGCAACGGGGATAAGCTGCTTAGCTAGCGTAAAGGTTAAAGGACGAAGCCTTGTTCCTTTTCCTCCGCTGAGAACAAGAGCTTTCATAGCAAAGCAAATTTCCTAATGTCATAACCTTATATTAGTTTTGGTTAATGAATACGCGTTTTTCATAAGCTTTTCTCGGTCTCATAGTTGATAAGGAAAAAGCGCGCGCACGCTATAGCCTTTGCCCTTCCCAGGGGATCCAAAAAGTGGCGGGCCCGGGGGGAATTGAACCCCCGACCCCCGGGTTTCTTTGCGTTTTTGCTTAAAAGCCCGGTGCTCTATCCTTACTGAGCTACGGGCCCTTTATGCTCTACGCTTTTAGAGAAATTTAGAAAGGTGCTTTTTAGTATTTCGATGTTTGGTTCTAAAATTTTAGGATGTGGTTTGGACTTTGAGAAGGCTTGCCACGAAGTTTTTGATTTTATCGTTTGCGTTTAATATTGTTTCTATTGTTTTTGCGCCTTTATCTGTAAGTTTGTAGACCCTTTTCCTTTCATCCCATGTTCCTTCAATTAGACCGTTTCTTTCTAGAGAATATAGGAGAGAGTAAACTGTGCCTGAGCTTACTAGGAGGTGAAATTTGTTGTGAATGAAAGAGATTACATCGTAGCCGCTCATGGGTCCCTTTCTAAGCTCAGCTAGAATTATTATGTCCATAAAAGTTTTTATTATCCTTTCATGAATTTTTCTTAATATTTTCCCTTCCAGTTTTTCACCGCCAACAATAACCGTCAGCACAGTCATATTTATTCACATTTCAATATTTTAGGTTAAATATAAATATTTAAATTTTATTCTAATTCTGAACTCGAAGTTGAAATAGAATAAATTAGGTTTAAACTTCCATTAAATGAGCATCTGCTAAATGTTTACTGTTTTTATTAAATAAATCTTTCAAAAATTAGACAATATTGGAAGCACGTTAAACTTCTGTTTTAAAGGAAATGTTCACTTAAACAAACAAAAGCCACCATTTCTAACAGCCACTAATATATCTGCATATTAACAAATGTTATTTCTTTCAATGCGCTTAAAAACTAATTGGTGTAGGAAAATTGGCCTCATGGAGACGCTATTTTGACAAAATGAACGAAGAATATGAGGTTACAATGAAGAAGAAGCAAGCTTTGAACAGCTTGGTCAGCAGCGGCAAAATATCGCAGTCCACATACGAGCTGTTCAACAAAGAAATGGATGAAGCTATTGCAGAAATTGAAAGGCAGAAGAAGGCTCTGCTGGACAAAATGAACACAAAAATAAATGAACTTGAAGAACACATTAGAACATTGGAAAGGTTGCTTGCAATCTTTGAAATCCAGCATGTGGGCGGTGAGATAGAGGAAGAGGTCTATCAACGCGAGATGGCACTCTTATCCATTGGAATTGAAACCGCCAAGCAGGAACTGGATTCGGTTAAAGAAATCATTAACAAAATTACAAATGTTCCACAGGTTTCAGAAAGCGTAGCTGTACCCGAGGAAGCGGAAACAAAGCTTCTGGAAAGCACAGAAAACATAGAGGCTGGCAAGCTTGAAGCTGTAGAAGTAGAAGCGAAAACTGAAACCCAAGAGTTAGGTGAAACCTCCCAGGAAACAGTGATACCAGCAGAAACCCCACAAGCGGAAACACCATCAACAGAAGCACCTACGACAGAAACATTACTAACAGAAACACCTCCATCGGAAACTCCACAAGTGGAAGCTCCACCTGAAGAGGGAAGCAAAGAAAATTAAAGGCGAGGCAACTCGCCTCATTCTCCTTTTTCTATTTTAGACAGCTTTTTGCCCAGATATTGAAGGTTTTAAAATGTTTTGTCGCTAATTTAGCTGAAGAGGGGTAGCTTTGAACGAGAACATATTGATGACCTTTCATGAAAGGTTTAGCCATTATGATTTAGGTGAGGACCATCCGTTTAGGGGAGACAGATTTCTGAACGCGATGAGTTTCTTTAGAGAACAGGGATTGCTTAATACTGGGAAATTACTTGTTGTGGAACCCAGGCCAGCGTCGAAAGATGAGCTGTTAAGGGTTCATGACAAGGATTATGTTGATTTAATCTTCCGCTTAGCAGAGGAGGGCAAACCTTATGACATTGAAACTCCAGTTTCTCCAGAGATTCTTGAGGCCGCACTACTTATTGTTGGCGGTTCAATCAAATGCGGTGAGGCAGTCGTTAGTAGAGAGGTGAGAAGGGCTATTTCGCTTGGGGGCGGATATCATCATGCTGGAAGAGACTACGGCGGCGGCTTCTGCCTTTTCAATGATATAGCCGTTTTAGTTGAGCATTTGAGGGCAAAGTATAGTGTGAAGCATTTTTTGATTTTAGATTATGATGTTCATTTTGGAAACGGCACAAGCGACATATACTATCGCGATTCAAGCGTGCTTTTCATTTCGCTGCACCAAGACCCCCGCACAATTTATCCAGGAAGAGGATTCACTTGGGAAACTGGTGAAGGCGAGGGTGAAGGCTACAATGTGAACGTTCCTTTGCCGCCTGGAACAGGTGACAGCACATACCTCTACGCCGTTAAGGAGATTTTTGTTCCATTAGCTGAGGAGTTTAAGCCAGAAATAATTATTGCCAATGGGGGAAGCGACGCGCACTTTGCGGACATGCTTGGAAGCTTAAGGCTTACTGTCAAAGGCTTTTTTGCCTTGTCCCGCCTAATTAAGGAAACAGCTGAAAAAGTCTGCGGTGGAAGACTTGTTTTAATGATCGGAAGCGGCTATAACCCCAAAGTTTTGCCCTTATGCTGGTATGCCCTCGCAGCTGGTGCAGTGGGCTTAAACCATATAAACGTTGAAGAGCCTTACGCTCCACCAGCGGAGCCTCCATATTGCAGGGAGAAGGTTGAAGAGGTAATTGGTGAGCTTAAAAACCTTTTAAAGAAAAAATGGAAGTGTTTTAGGTAAATCTCATCACTTTTTCTCAACGGGTTTTGCTATAACAGCTGTCCCGTAGGCTGCGAATACTGTGGCTGTCCCCTGAAGAATGTCGCTTGTTTCAAAGTCCACTCCGACTACGGCGTTTGCACCCATTTTCCCAGCATTTTCAACAAGCCTTTTCAAAGATTCCCCTCTGGCTTTTTCACATTCTGAAGTGTAAGCTGTCACTTCGCCGCCTATAATTCCCTCGATGCCAGCGATGATTTTTCCGCCAACCCCTCTCGTGCGCACAGTTAACCCGTGAACAGGCCCCAAAACCTTAACAATTTCATATCCAGGCAACTCAGGCGTCGTTACAACTATTACTTCGCCCATTAAAGGACACCCTAGAGAACTTAATAGTTAAGCCGTTAATTTAGATTACTAAGCTTAAAGCTTAAGGGAACAGTTGCATCCACAAGCTCACGAATACACGCTTCGTCCATTTCAGCAACACGAAAAGGAGATTAATAAACTTATAATGAAATTAGGAAAATGCAGAACTATGTAAAGAATTGAGGAAACAAATGAGGAGCCGCAACGCATCATTTAACCTTTAATCGTACTCGCATACAAAACTTACTTTTGAGTACTGTGGGACTTGTCTGCCCTCGCCTTTTTCCGGCGAAACTTCTAATTTTAAAATTTTGCATGTCCCAACGATGTCTTCCATGTTACTAAGCAGGATATTTGCAAATTCGTTGTTTCCAGCGTAGACTTTCACCCTTTTTATCGGAGCGTTTAGGGGTTTCCGTTTCTCAGCTTTTTCTCGTCTAATCTCAGTTATTAAGGCCACCAGCAAGTCGCCTTCCTTTTCAGCCATTTCATCAATTTTGCTCACATCCATTTTTGGCCATGGTGTTAAATGTATACTTTTTTGGCCTATGTGCTCTGCGTACATGTTTTGGTAGATTTCCTCTGTTGTGTGAGATATTATTGGAGCCAGAAGCTGGATTATGCGGTAAAGAACCGTGTAAAGCGTGTATTGGGCGGCTTTCTTTTTGGTTTCTCCGTAGAGTCTCGGCTTGTAAAGGCGGTCTTTTACGGCTTCGATATACTGGTCGCAGAAAACGTGCCATGTGAAATTGCGAATATCTTCGAGGGCTATGTTGAACTGGCATTTTTCCAGGGCTTCTGTTACCCGCTGAGTTAGTTTTTCGGCTTTGCTTAAAATCCACTTGTCTAAAAGCTGAAGCTCAAATTTTTCGCCCGGCGAATAGTCTTTCAGTTGGCTGCTGACGAAGCGGGCGGCGTTCCAAAGCTTGGTTAGGAAGCGTCTTCCATATTCTACGTCTGGCCATCGGAATGGAATATCTGAACCTGTGGCTCCGCCTGCTGCGGCCCACTGGCGAGCAGCATCTGCGCCATATTTGTCCAGCACTTCTGGTGTAGCCACATAGTTTTTGAGAGATTTGCTCATTTTTCTGCCGTCTGAGCCTAAAACCATGCCGTTTATGAGGCAGCTTTTGAACGGTTTTTCATCGAACAAGGCTATGTGCCTAACCATTAGGTAATAGGCCCATGTCCTAATTATGTCTACGCCTGAGGGGTGCATGTCTGCTGGGAAAAGTCTTCGCCAGTCTTCACGGTCTGGCCAGCCAGCGTGCACCGCGCATGTTATTGAAGAGTCCATCCAAGTGTCTAATACGTCCCGTTCTGGGATGAATTCTTTGCCTCCGCATTTTGGGCATCCGTCTATCCGTGGGTTTTCGAGTTTCGGGTCAATTGGAACCCATTCTTCTTTGGCTAGGATTGTTTCTCCGCAGTTTTTGCAGTACCATATGGGTATAGGTGTGGCGAAAACCCTTTGGCGGCTTATAACCCAGTCCCAGTCGAGGGAACGCGCCCAGTCTATTAGGCGGGTTTTCATGTAATCCGGATACCAAACGATTTCGTTGGCTTCCTTTTCCACCCTGTCTGTTAATATGCGGGTTTTCATAAACCACTGTTTGCGCTCAAAAATCTCTATTGGAGTTTTACACCTTTCGCATACACCTATTTCCTGCGTTATTTTTTCAATTTTCTCCAGCAGCCCAGCAGCCTCAAGGTCTTTAACAATGGCTTTTTTAGCTTCTTCAACCGTTAAACCCTTATATTTTCCTCCATTCTCGTTTATTCTTCCGTTATCTGCCAAAATTGTAATCACTGGAAGGTTTTGCCTTTTAACTACTCTAACGTCTTCTTTGTCTCCGTAAGTGCATATCATGACAACGCCTGTGCCGAAGGAAGGCTCAACGCCTTCATCTGGTATTATTTCCACTGTGCGGTTTACAATAGGAACAGTTATTTTCCTCCCAACATATTTATTGTATCTGTCGTCTGTAGGGTTTACTGCCACAGCAACACACGCTGGGATAAATTCTGGACGCGTTGTAGCTATGAGCAGATGTTCGCTGCTGTTTTTAAGGGGAAACCGAATGTAGTGAAGTTTGCCCTCCCGCTCCTCATAATCTACTTCAGCGTCTGCGATGGCGGTTTCACATCTGGGACACCAGTTCACGGGATGAGTGCCCTGATAAATGAAGCCTTTGCGATATAGGATTATGAAGCTAAGTTGGGTGCGCCTCCAATAATCCGGGTCCATGGTGCGATATTCTGTTGTCCAGTCCACACTGCATCCTAAGCGTATAACGCCCTCCTTCATCATGGCAATGTATTTTTCAACAAGCTGCATGCAGAGGCTTCGAAACTTGTCCGGAGGCAAGTCGCGCTTCCTAATGTTGTGCTCCTTTTCCACCTGCACTTCTATGCCTAAACCGTGGCAGTCCCAACCTTGAGGGAAATAGACATTGTAGCCTCTCATGCGTTTGTAGCGGGCAACAATGTCAAAATAAGTCCAATTTAAAACGTTTCCCATGTGGAACTCGCCTGACGGGTAAGGCGGCGGAGTATCAATACTGAATGTCGGGCGTTTATAGTCCTCCCAGTCAAAACGGTAAACGCCCATCTCCTCCCAAAGCTTCTGCCACTTACGCTCAATGGCAATTATGTTAAACTCTTTAGGCAAAGGCTTCATCTTCAACATCCCAGCAAACTCACTTAAACTTAGACTACTTAGACTTTCAAGAAAAATAAATATTATGCGCGCGTTGTTTTAATATATAAAGTAATAACAGAGAATAGTTTCTGTGCGCGATGCGAGAAGAGAATGGCTTAGTGTCAATATTTCACCTAAATTTTAGAGAAGCCCGATTAGAGCATAGCTAAGACCTTTTTATCTGTGGTACTTAGCCCAAAGAACACCAACCACAATTACAACAATCATTATGAATACTAATCCGTAAAGTCCCAATGTAAATAAGCCTTCCCAGCTCATTCTTCTCGCCTTGACCACGTGGGATACGCAGAGCGAATAAAAACTGTTATTTCAATATGGGATATCCTCTCTGCCTGTAATATTACAAAACGGAAGCACTCTTTATCAAACCATAACCTGAAAAACTAAGGGTAAGGGAGAGCAAAATCATGTTTAATGGCTTACCGTGGAAGTTGCAAAGAGTAAAGCGTTCCTACTTTAAGGAAAGGTTTAAACAGCAACAGCGTCTGAAGGAAGAAGTCGCTAGATTAGACACGCTTCTCAGGGAGAACGCAATTGACGAAGACACTTATAGACGACTCAGAAAACTGTTAGAAATAGGCTATCAACAACAACGTCAGGAGACAAGACGCAAATACGGTTTCCAATAAAATGCGCCTGCTTGTAAGACTTACCTAATTTTAACGGCGATTCAATAATCTTTACAACCTAGCTATTTTTCGTGACAATGCGCGTGTAGCTAAACAGCAAAACACATGGTTAGAGAGTTTAAACTTAAACTTTTACGGTTATTCTAGAAAAATAAATATATAAGTATGGGACAATTACTCCGCTCAAGGGTTTGGGGGAGCTGGGCTGTGACCCGGCTGAGAGGACGGTTGAACGCCGTCGACCCCTAGAACCTGATCCGGGTAATGCCGGCGGAGGGAAAACCTTGAATGAGAAAAGTTCAGAGTCTAAAATTAGTTCTCCCACTAGGATAATAGCGGAAGTCGTTTCCTTCGTCGCCCTTGCAACAGTATTAAGTTACATCAAAGTGTTTAGTCTCCCGCAAGGAGGCTCGGTAACCGCTGGTTCCATGGTTCCAATTCTGTGGCTAGCCTTGCGGAGAGGCCCAAAAATAGGGTTGTTTGCAGCCATAGTTTATGGCCTTGTACAACTTGCCGTTGAGCCTTTCATAGTTCACCCGCTGCAGGTACTTTTGGACTATCCTTTGGCCTTCGGAGCCCTTGGACTTGCGGGGTTTTTCCGCAGCCGCCCATTTGTAGGTGTAAACGTGGGTGTTTGGGGTCGTTTCATAGCTCACTTCATTTCAGGCGTTGTTTTCTTTGCCAGCTATGCTCCGGAAGGAATGCATCCGGCAGCGTATTCAGCCATATACAATGGAAGTTATATACTTCCGGAACTGGCCATAAGCGTCTACATAGTATACTTGTTGCAGGAAAGTAAACTCCTCAAAATGTTTCTTTAAGGCGAAGGATAATGAGTAGGCTTAGAACGGGAATTAGGGATTTCGACGAACTTATAGGTGGCGGTATCGAGCCAGGCTCGCGGAACATCCTCTATGGTCCACCTGGTACAGGCAAGACTGTCTTCGCCATGCAATTTCTTTGGCAAGGTCTCCTGGAAGGCGAAACTGTTGCCTATGATGTGATGGATAAGCCCTTCACTCGCCTTATAGCCTATTTTAAGTCCTTCGGCTGGGATGTTGAACCCTACATTGAAAAAGGTAGATTCCTCGCTATCCAAGCTTTCCCCCATTTTGAGCCTTACCCAAAAGACTCTAGGGTAATTTACTTCAGCATAGACGATTTTGAAGAGATGAAACGCATCGACAAGCTGATTTCAGAAAAAGGTGTTACAAGGTTTGCCGCTGGGGATTTCAGCGAACAGTTATTCGCCCTTTACGATTTGAAGTACATGGAGCTTGTGGAGAATTGGACGATTAACTGGTGCCACTATGATAACATTGTAAACATTGACATTATGACAGCAGCGACCCAGAAGGATCTGGCCACCCAGAGAGCTGCAGACCTTGACTTTAACAAAGCGCACAATATATTCTTTTTCAGATTTAACGAGGAGAAATGCCGTCGAGAGTTGCGCATAGTAAAAATGGAAGGCTGTGAGCATCCTTTAGAGTGGATTCCCTTCAAAATAACCAATAGGGGCATTGAACTAATTAAGGAACAAAAAGGTTAAAGTTATGGGAAAGCTTAACACTGAAGAACTAAAAAAGTTGTTGAGCTGCATAAAAAGAGATCCAAGGGTAATTGTTCCACCTATGCCGGGTTTTGATTCGGGCGTGCACTTGCTCGGCGACAAGTGTTTAGTTGTCTCCACAGACCCATGTATTGGTGTTCCAGAAACATGGTTTGGTTGGCTTTTAATCCATTATGCAGCTTCAGACGTGGCACTTTTTGGGGCTAAGCCGGAATATTGCACTCTAAACCTTCTAGGGCCGCCTTCTACAAAGCCGGAAACTTTCCAAAAGATTATGGACCAAGCATGTAATGCTGCTGAAGAGCTAGAAATTGCTGTAGTTACGGGGCACACTGGAACATATAAGAGTTTGTCAACTCTCATAGGAGTTTGCACAGCGTATGGCAGAACTTCCAAAAACAGGCTGATTACGCCTGGAAACGCAAAGCCTAAAGACTTAATTTTATGTGTGAAACCCTTAGGCCTAGAAGTGGCAGTGAACTTCGCGTTGATATATGAGACTTTGGCGGAAAAGATTTTTGGCGCAGAACGAACTGCTGTGCTTAAACGTCTGGTGACCATGCAAAGTTGCGTGAAAGAAGCACTACTTTTGGCTGCAACTGGAGGGGTTCACGCCATGCACGATGCAACTGAAGGAGGGTTAATGGCTGCCTTAAATGAGATAGCTGAGGCTTCCAATGTTGGTTTTAGGGTGGAATTTGAGAAAATCCCCTTTGCAAAAGAGGCTTACACCTTGAAAGATTGGTTTAAACTTTCAGAGTCGCAGATGCTGTCTATGTCTTCTACTGGAACCCTTTTGGCTTCTGTTAACGCTAAAGCGAAGGAAATGATTGAAGAAGCACTGCATAGGAACGGTTTCGAAGCACATTTTATAGGAGAATTTACGAGAGAGAAAAGGCGTATACTGGTGAAAAAAGGTGTAGAAACCTTTTTCCCAGAAAAGGCTGACGACCCCTACGAGAGAATTCTTTCTGGAACAGTATAGACGTTCATGCGTTTTCCACGGACAAAACCAATTAATGTCAAGTTCGTTTCTTTCGCGATGGTGATTCCAGAATCTAGGGCTGCTGCTAAGGAGGCTATGAGGGGTATGCCAACCCTTGCTGCTTTCAAGACTATGTCTCCGGTTAGCCTTCCGCTTAAGGTTAGGAAGCATTGACTGAAATCCACTTTTTTTAGGGCGCATGCGCCTATAACTTTGTCTACCGCATTATGGCGGCCTACATCCTCGGCAAGAGCTAAAAGCGTGCCTTCGCCGTTGTAAATTGCGGCTGCATGGACTCCGCCAGTTTTCCTGAAAGTTTCCGCCATGCTGTTTAGATTGTTTACACATTTTTGGATGGTTTCAGCTTTAAATTTAAGCGTTGACTCGATTTTCTTAAGCTGTTTTATCGCTTGAGGCTGATATGGGCCTCCGCATACCGATGGGATTATGTGGGAGGGACGATGCGTAATTTTAAGCCGGGCTTCTAGGTTTATTATTGGTTTTAGGTTTACGCTGCATATGCCGCTTTCTTCAAAGGTTATTTCAGCTATTTCTTCCACGGTTTTTATTATGCCTTCTGAGAGGAGGAGGCCCACTGCCAATTCCTTAAGTTCCTTTGGAGAGCAGAATACTGTGGCGTAGTGAGCTTTGTTTATGAAAATGTGAAGGGGTTTTTCCTCTGCGACATAATCCACAACTTTTTCGGCTTTTTTAGTTGCGATGTCAATTTTGACTATGTTCACCTCAATTAAATTGGATACCTCCTATCTATTTTTCAGATCTGAAAGCACAAAGTTCACAATTTCATCTGCAATGTTTATGTTTGTTACTGACTGCAAGCCTTTCCATCCTGGTTGGCTGTTAACCTCAACAACTAGCGGCCCCCTCTGGCTTTCAAGGATGTCTACACCTGCGATTTTGCATTCTATAAGCTTGGCTGATTTTACAGCTAAATCTTCAAGCGATTTGTCTATTTTTAAGGGTTCCGGGCGGGCGCCTTGGCTGTAGTTTGTTTTCCAGTTTGTTGCAACACGGCGCATTGCAGCGACTACGCGGTCGCCTATGACAAAGGCACGTATATCCGAAAAGCCGTGGGGAACAAACTCTTGCATGTAGATTACCCCATGATAGAAGGCTATAGCGCTAAAAATTGTGGATGCCACATCCGGGTCTGTGACGCGTGTGGAACCTATTCCCCTTGAGCCGAAAAGGGGTTTTACAATAATGTCCCCGCCAAGTTCATGAAACAGCCTTAAAGCCTTTTCCGGGTCTTCGGTTACCGCCGTGCGAGGCACGGGCACACCATTATCTTCCAAAATGGCTAGAATATCATATTTGTCGACACAGTGTTCAATGGCCTCTGGAGGATTCACAATGTATAGGCCTAGCCTTTGAAGACGATACAGAACATCCATTCTGAAGACAATTTCCTCCAGGGAGCCTCGCCCAATTGGGCGGATTATTAAGGCGTTAAACTCTTTTATAATGTCAAGTCTGCCAGCGTTTAGGTGTGGCTTATATCCGACGCGCGCAACAAGCTGAGGAAAGCTTATACACGTGTTGGGTATGCCGCGTTTGGCTAAAGCCTCCCGCAAAGCCACCGAGCCGTACGCGTTAACATCTTTCGTTACAATTCCAATTTTCAAAACATTTACCGCCCTTTTGACACTGGAAATGCTACTTGGCTTAGTTCTTAAAGTTTCCGCGCACGTCGAAAAAACCCTTAAAACTTGCGGATGTGTGAGGTCAACTGTTCTGCGTTCTGAAACTTTTTGGAAAGGTCTAGGGTTAGGTATGCCCCGTGAATGTTATAGTATGGTGGGCCTTTCCGAGAAAAGAGTGTTAAAACTCTACCTTTATGGTTGATTTTGAAGCCCTCTCGGCATGGTTCATGTCCCCTTATTAGAATTTCCACATGAAAGCGGCTTAAAACTTCTCGAGTTACTTTTTCACCGAAAAGTTTTCCAGCACCTCTGGGAGAGCCGCACACCTCTTCAACCATTTCATTTGGGTCGCTCCAAAGCATATCCTCAAGAAGGCTTTCTTTAGGGTGCCTTTCATGGGCGTAGGCCAAATCCTCTATTGTCTTTGCCTGCGGAGGTAAACCCCCATGAATAATCAAGTATCGGTCTTCAACAAGCACTGCATTGTATAGGCAGTTAAATAGCCCGCGGATTTCAGCGTAGGCTGTCTGCCATTTTTCGCCGAACCGCCTTCGAAACTGGAAGGGCAGATCGTGGGGCGACGCCAAAAGGTCTTCAGGACCCTCGTGGTTTCCACGCATGAGAATTACTTGCTTTGGGAAAAGCAGCTTAAGCCTTAAAATCGTGTAATAGACTTCTGCGGAGTAAGCTCCCCTATCGCCGTAGTCGCCTAGAAAAATTGTCGCTGAGTAGCTGTTTTGGCGCATTTTCTGCAGAAAACCGCTTCCATTCAAAATTTCAATAAGGCTTTCTAAGTCGCCGTGCAAGTCTCCAATGATCAGCGCTTCGCCTACGGGTGCAAGTTTCGCAAGCCTTCCAAAAACTTCAAAGTTTCCAATTTTGCCATTTTCGCTGCAAATAAGCCCTTTAGCCTCTTTAATGACGCTTTCAAATTCTTCACATTTAACTTCCAACGCCTCTTTAACTATTTGTTGGAGGGTTTGTTGCAAGTTCAGCCCTTTTGACCCTATTCAATTTTGACTTTTTTACCAGTGAAATCGAAAATATTTCTTTCTATCTGACTTTTTTGGTTTTGGATTTTAGCCAGTGTATCGTTATAGCTTTTTTCCAGCATGTTCCTTTCAGATTCGAAGGCCTCGCATTTCCTCTTAAGGCTTTCAACACGCTCCTGAAGGGTTAACAGCTCTGTTTTAGCTTCAATTAGCGAGGTTGAAGCCGAAAGTTGAATTTTCCGCATTTTTGCAGCAGAGCATTTTCCATGAAGGCTTGAAATGGAATCTCCATTCAAAATTTCTTCTGCGGCTTGTTTTGCTTTCCGCTCCTTGTCCTGTTTAAGCTTCAGCCTCCCATCAGAAATTAGGATTAACATTTTCCCTAAAATCTGTTTCAACATGGGGTACCCGGCAGCTTCTGCTGCGAAAGCCTCGAAGGGATCCTCCAGGTATTGGCTAAGTTTCTTAAGCTCTTCAGGGGTTAGGCCGCTTCCTTCGCCGTGAAGCGCTAATGAATAAAGCTTTGCGAAGGGTTTTTGGAGATGCCTTAGGCTGTGTTCCACTTCCTTCCTCAGATTTTCCAATTCTAGGCTTGCCTCTTCTAATTGGCTCAGTTCACCCCCGCTTTTAAGCTCACTTATTTTGTGCGTCGTTTCCGCTAGTTCCTTCTCAAAAAACGCCTTTTCACCATAAAACTTCTTTATTCGGCTTTCTAGGACTGTTAGCTGCGATTCCAGCGCTTCAACGTCCGCTATAAGCTTAAAAGTTTCTTCTAAAAGCTTTGTTTTCACGTATTCTTTGGCTAGGAAATCGTTAAAATCTTTCAGTGTGTCCTTTGTCTTTTCAAGGGCCCTTACAAATTTTCCTCTGTCCATGATGAAGAATGGGGAAATTCTTGGAAACCAATTTTTAACGTCAACTTCAGTTACGTCGAAGGACTCTTGAGCCTTTTTAACAAAATCTTCAAGCTCGCTGTAAGAGGGCTTTTCCGGAACTTCTATTTGCTGAAACCTTTCAAGAAAAAGTTTTGCCAACTTGTTTAAGGCTTTGGCCCTTCCAAAGGTTTTCATGTTCCGCTTTTCAATTTCTTTTCGGCTGTTTTCAAAAAGCATTCTGGAAACATCGATCAACTCTCCAAACGCCTTATTCGCCTCGTTGATTAGTTTTTGTGCCCTAGCATGAACAGGGGCAAGCATAGAGCCTGTTTCCCTTTCAAGCCAAGCCTTAACTTCGCTGAGGGGAAGTTTTAAGCTATCCGACAACAGTTTTTCCCAATTGTATTATGAGCGTTAGCTGGTATTTAGGTTTAAATTATCCTTTTAGTACTCTTTTTTGAGTAGCTACTCTTAAATAAGAGCTATATTGATGAAGGCATACATAGACAAACGCTCAAAGGGGAAGAGATCAAAAATGGAAAGCGTCAAATTTAACACTAAAACCATATCCCTAGTAGCTACATTTGCAGCTTTAACAATTGTTCTAAATCTTTCATCACCAGTAAAAATTCCATTTCCACTCGCCCCATACTTAATATATCAGATATGGGAGATACCCATAGTTGCAGCATTTCTACTTTACGGCATTGCTGTTGGCACGTTTATAGCAACTCTCAACACTCTCGTTTTACTGGCGGTGTTTCCAGGCATGCTGTTAACAGGCCCCTTCTATAACTTCGTTGCAGTCATCAGCACGCTCATCGGCATAGCCATACCAAAAATTGCCAAATACAACACACAAAGATACTCTGACATAAAAGCTGTAGCTGTGTTTACAGCTTCCGGGATAATTTTTAGAGTGACAATAATGACTTTAGTAAATTGGGCTTTCCTAAGGTTCCCTCCACCCGTTGGATTTAACTTTCCAGAAGAAGCAGTCGTTGCCTCTCTGCCAGTGATTGCGCTTTTCAACGCCACCTTAGCCCTTTACACAATTCCCACGGGCTATGCTATAGTAAAGGCTATAAAGGCAATAGCAAAAGCATAACAGAAAAGAAGCTTCTATTCAAAACCTAAAGATTCCATCAGGGTTTCGGCGTTAATTTCTCCAGCTTTAAACACTTTGCCCGTTTTCACATTGTTAAGTATTACGACTGCTGGAGCGAATATGTTCGGGTCTATCTTGTAGAAATCGTATTCCGCCGCCTTGAAGATTTCAAAGAAAGGCCTCCCATAGTCCTTGGAGGCTTTTGAAGGCGCGTTTTTCACAATCCTGGCCAGTTCTTCGTCATTTTCAAACTCAACAGCATAGTAGCTTACT
>JAWCLS010000005.1:0-26584 GCA_038850545.1 Bathyarchaeia archaeon | reverse complement strand
GGAGTTAGTTAAAGGATGGACGTTGCTATAAAGCGTATAGCTAGGCAACGTGTTCAAAGGCTTTTCCTTTTGGCAAGAGAAATTTACCGTGAAGACCCGGAATTGGCTCAGCGTTACGTTGATATAGCCCGCAAGATAGCTATGACGGCTAAAATTCGCCTTCCAACAGAGTATAGACGTCAGATTTGTCGTCACTGTAAAAGCTTCATCTTGCCTGGTGTAGGCTGCCGCGTTCGCATAAAACAGCGGAGGGAGCCCCACTTGGTGGTTACGTGTCTAAAATGCGGCAGGCACATGCGAATACCGCTAAGGAAGAAGGGATAAGCTTTGAGTAAGCTTACGGCTGGAATGAAACGACGCATTAAAAGCGAATTGAGCAGAGAAAAGCCTACAGTTTGGGTTGGCAAAAGACAAGTTTCAAAGGAATTAATTAAGGAAGTTGAAAAGCAGTTGGAGAAAAGGGAAGCTGTGAAGATTAAAATTTTGAAAAGTGCCATCGGCAAAGGCGAAGTCAGCGAAATAGCGTCAACTATTGCTAAGCAGACAGAGGCGGCATTAGTTGAGGTTAGGGGGCATACTTTTGTGCTTTATAAACGTAGGCAAAGAAGGTTAAAAAAGTGAAAGCCTTTATATTGGGCTTGGTGAATTACTGAAAGAAAACAAGAGGAAAAAGAGAATTGCCAACCCCAAATGATGTTCCAGCTCACGAGTTCATTCAAAAATTAGCCAAATATCTAAAGGAAAACGTCGATGAAGCCACACCGCCATTGTGGGCAAGCATTGTAAAAACAGGAGCCCATGTCCAAAAACCTCCTGAAAACCCAGATTGGTGGTATATTCGCTGTGCTTCACTGCTTAGAAAAATTTATGTTCATGGACCGTTGGGCATCGAAAGACTTCGCGCTGAATATGGAGGCAGGAAAGACTATGGGGTCAGACCTGAACATGCTGTTAAGGCTGGCGGGGCAGTGATAAGAAAGGCCTTACAACAGCTTGAAGCTGCGGGATTAATTGAAAAGTTTCAGAATAGAGGAAGAAGGATGACAAGGGAAGGGAGAAAGCTTTTAGAAGATATAGCTGAGGAAGTTAAGAAAGACTTGCTGAAAAAAGTTCCGAGTCTGGAGAAATATCAAAAGGGTGGATGAGATGTCGGAGGAAGAGGAGGAGATTGAAGAACTGCGCCAAAGAAAACTTTTGGCTTTACAGCGGAGACTAGCTGAAGAACAGAGGAAGGCTCAAATGGAGCAACAGCTTGAAATGCAAAAGCAAGCCATATTGAAAAGCATATTGACTCCCGAAGCTAGACAAAGGTTGGCAAACCTTAAGCTGGTTAAGCCGGAGTTCACAGCCCAACTGGAGTTGCAGCTGATCCAGCTGGCCCAAAGCGGAAAATTACCCGTACCCTTAACAGATGAACAGCTAAAACAAATATTAATTCAGCTTCAATCTCAGAGGCGTGAAACAAAAATAAGAAGGATATAAAATGGCTCGAAACAAACCTACAGCCAAGAAAAGAAGGCTGGCGAAAGCCGGAAAACAGAAAAAGGCAGTTCCAACATGGGTTATAGCTAAAACAGCTGGGAAGTTTAGAACACACCCTAAGAGGAGACATTGGAGGACGCGGAAAATAAAGGCTTAAGGTGAAACTATGGAAACTGAAACAAAAAATGATGAGAAAACCGAAGAAGCAAGCGAACAGCTTGAAGAAGAGACCACAGAAGAGACTTTAGGAACGGCAGAAGAAGCCAAGCCTAAGCCAAAAGAAAAAGCTGAAGAAGAAATTGTTGAGGAAAGATTTTACACAATCCCCTTAGGAAAAGCTTGGCTTATGCCTCCAAATAAGAGGGCGCCCAAAGCCATGAGAATAATAAAAGATTTTATTAGGAGACACATGAAGCTTGAAGCCTTAAAAGAAGGCGTAGAGGAAGGGACAGAGCCTAAAAAGCTCATTATAAGTAGCGAGGTTAATGAAAAAGTTTGGAGCAGAGGCATAGAGAAGCCTCCGCGGAAAATTCACATAAGAGCCGCAAAAGATAAGGATGGTAACGTTACAGTTTATTTGGCTGAAGGAGACTGATGTGGCGATTTACCTAGCCAGCCTCTTTGGAAGTGCAAGCATAGGAGTATATTCATTAGCCACTGAAAAAATACTTATAGTCCCTAAGTTTGTCCACGTTAAAAAAGCTGAGAGGATAGGGAGCTGGCTTAAAGTTAAGCTTATACATACAACAATAGGCGGTTCAATTTTGGTTGGCGCTCTTGCATGTGCAAACTCAAATGGAATATTACTTCCACATTTTGTAAGAGAGGAAGAAGTTGAAAACATAAAATCTTCCTTCGATGGAAACATAACCATAATGGAAACCAAAAAAACCGCGTATGGAAACATTGTTTTGGCAAACGACCACGGCGCAGTTGTCGATCCAAGGCTTAAGCCAACGGAAGTTAAGAAAATTTCTGAAACTCTCGGCGTTGAGGCTGTTCCAGGAGAAATTGCGCAGTTGCCATATGTAGGTTCTTTGGCGGTTGCAACAAATAAAGGCGTTTTAGCGCATCCACTGTTAAAGGAGTCTGAACGCAAACTTTTAGAGGATGTTCTTAAGGTTCCAGTTGAAGTGGGAACGGTCAACTGTGGAATACCTTACGTGGGAACTGGTTTAATCTGCAATAGCCATGCGGCCGTTGCTGGTTCCTTGACAACAGGCCCAGAAATGTTTATAATTGGACATGCTTTGGGTGTAATGAAGGAAGATGAATGAATTGAAGGTTTTCAGGGTTACTGGAGAAATTCGTAAACCAAACCTTAAAACCAACTTTAGAAAAGAGGTTGTTGCAGTTAAACCTCAACATGCCGTGGAAAAGGTTTACGCAGAACTGGGCAGCAGACATCGTGTCAAAAGGTTCCATATTAAAATAAGCAGAGTGGAAGAAGTTCCGCTTCAAGAAATTGAAAACCCATTAATAAGAAAATTAGTTGCTGGAGAATAGAAAATGGCGGGCAAAGTTGAAGAAGAACTTAGAAGACTGAGCGTTGAAATACGATTCCTCGAGCAGACAGCGGAAGCTCTCCAATCGAGAATAAAAATGGTGGACGCTGCAATAGCAGATTTAACCTACGCAAACATGACTTTGGAAGGACTGGAAAAACAGAGCGCAAACGCTGAACTTCTCGTTCCGATAGGAGGCGGCTCCTACATAAAAGCGAAACTTGAAACTCCAGACAAGGTTACTGTTGGAATAGGAGCTGGAGTTTCCGTTGAAAAAACATTGCAGGAAGCAAAAGAAATCATTAAGAAAAGACTTGAGGACTTGGAAAAGAATAGAACCTCACTTCAACAACAATTATCTCAAATCGCGGAAAGAATCAACGAAGACAGAGAAAAATTTGAGGAAATAGCAACCGAACTTAGAAAGGAGAAACCTCCAAAGAATGTTTGAGAAGCTGAAATCGGGTTTAAGTAGCCTAGTAAACAAAATTACAACAACAGAACTCAAAGCGGAAAACCTCCGCCCAATACTCTCAGAGTTTAAGCTAAACCTCATTGAAAATGACGTCGCCGTCCCAGTGGCAGAGCGCATATGCGATGAGATGGAAAAACGCCTAAACGGAGTGCAGGTTAAAAGGCTTGAAGATAGAAGGAAAATTGTTGAGGAAAACCTTCGCGAAGTGCTTTTGGAAGTTATGCTTGTAAACGAAAAAATGGACTTGCTTAAGGCTGTTGAAGAGAAACGTCGAAAGAACGAACCTTTCGTCATAGTTTTTGTGGGAATAAACGGCACTGGAAAAACCACAACCATAGCTAAAGTCGCCAGGCTCCTAACCGTTAAAGGCTATACGGTTGTGCTTGCATGCAGCGACACTTATCGGGCAGGATCTATTGAGCAGTTGGAAACACACGCCAAACGCTTGGGCATACGAATGATAAGGCATAAGTATGGCGCAGACCCTGCAGCAGTGGCCTATGATGCCATAAACCACGCGAAGGCTCATGGAATTCACGCCGTTTTAATAGATACTGCTGGCAGGATGCAGACAAACCGCAACTTGATGAACGAGCTTGCA
This sequence comes from Bathyarchaeia archaeon, assembly GCA_038850545.1. Classification (GTDB taxonomy): domain Archaea; phylum Thermoproteota; class Bathyarchaeia; order Bathyarchaeales; family Bathycorpusculaceae; genus JAWCLS01. Next base: position 22,521 of record JAWCLS010000005.1, on the reverse strand, counting down.
AAAATAAAGCGTGTTGTAAATCCCGACCTAACCATTTTGACGGTTGACTCCCTAACTGGAAATGACGCGGTGATGCAAGCAGAAGAATTCCACAAAAGCGTTGGTATAGACGCTACAATACTAACGAAAGTGGATGCCGACATCAAAGGCGGCTCAGCTCTAAGCGTAACATACGTCACTAAAAAACCAATTTTATTTGTTGGAACCGGACAAAAGTATGACGATTTAGAGGAGTTTCAGCCTGAAAAATTTGTGGACATGATACTGAAATAGGCGGTTATCACTGTCTGTTTACCGTGAAACGTAGCCTCTTAAAGATTTCTTCGAAACCCAACTTTTTGAACAGCTTTAAAGATGGAACATTGTTGGAGTAAATGTCCGCTTCCACGCATTCCACACCCTTTTCTATGAACCATTCAAGCATAGCCTTTATAAGTGCCTTGCCGATGCCTTGTCTTCTGTAAGATTTTTCGACGAAACAGTCACATATGTAGCCCCTTTTGCCCTTGTAAGCCCAAGGCTGGCTAACCCAGCCAAGCGAGTATCCAACGATTTTACCTTCAACTTCAGCGACAAAAACCACAGCGTTCTCGCCTCTTATGTTTTTGAGAATCCAGCTTGGACTTTGGAACTCGCTGGGCAAAGGCGAAATCATGGAATCCATGGCACTTTCGTCCCGTCCAAGCTTCTGCGAAAGCCTAACAATCCCTTGTAAATCTTCTTCATTGGCGTGTCGAATCTTCACGTTTGAAAGGGCAATGTCTGATGGTTTTGCTTTACCAGACGGCATTAAACCACTTCCAAAATTTAAGCTACCGTGATGCGTTGCTTACAATGTTTAATTTCTGGAGAATTTTATGGCGCAGTTTCGGATGAGTCAAATCCTCATCAGGGTCAATAAGCTTAATCCTCAATTTTTTGTCCGCCCCAGCAGGAAGTTTTGCCATGCCAAGCACTTCAAACCTGAATAAAGCAGATTTATACCAATTAATTCCCGGGTTTTTGCCCACATTGAAGCCCAAATTATAGGCGAATTCTTCGTAGTTTACGCTGCCATAGCTCATTGGATAAACAGAAAAGCCTTGAATAATATCTGTGATAACACAGTTCATGTTTGCAAGCAGTTTCTGGACAGCCAACCACTTCTTCAGCGAAGCCTCGTAATGAGTTAAGCCAAAATATCCAACACCGTTCTCTTTAAGGCAAGATACACCCCTCATTATGAAAGCCTTTAACCCGGAAACAGTTTCAAGAGGCTCCGAGGAGAACACGTCGAACTTTCTTCGAAGCTCTTTTGGCAGCGGTTCAGCCACGTTGTATTCAACAAACTCTATGTTAAAGCCATAATCCTTATTGACAGTTCCCAAGAAATCGCCCAACCGTTTGTCAATGTCCAAAACTGTTATGCGGGAAGGCACACCAGTTAGGGCTAGAACAACGCTCAGCAAGTCGTCGTCACCTATTAGAACAATGGCTTTTCCGTCCAGGTCCCCGTAATGGTGCATCAAGGCTGCCCGCGCAACCACATCTTGTTCAAGCATATAACCCTGGAAAAAGTTTAGGGACGGGCCTGGCCTTTTCTCAGCAATTCGCCTGAACTTTTCAAGAACTTCTTTGAACTTCGCTTCTGGAACTATTCGCTTGCCAAGACATGACTGGCAGATTTTCCCTTCAAAATCTAGGCTCCTTGGGTTAATTTTTGCTTTGCCATTTTCAGTTATGTAGAAGCCTTCCTCATCAGCGGTTATAAGCCCTTCTCCATTAAGCCTCTTAAGCGCAGCTACAAAATCCTTGAGGGGACTGTTGATTTTCTCAAGAAGCTCCCAGAAGGTTTTCCTTGAAAATGCAAGTTCACGCAGTATTTTGGCTTCTAACCTCTCCAAGAACATCCCTCCTAATAACGCGCTTCTCAACACTTTTAGGCTGAAACTCCTCCAACAATAATTCAAAAGCCCTTAAGGCTGGGCCATCATCCCCACATGTGAAAATATCCAAAGCCACATAACCATACTCAGGCCATGTATGAACGCTTAAATGCGATTCGCTTAAAAGGTAAATGGCAGAAACCCCGCGGGGCTCAAATTGATGAAAACTTGAAGAGATAACATGCAAACCGGATTTAGCAACTACCCTATCCAAAACCACTCGAATGTCTTCCGCTCTGGAAATTTTCTGGGGGTCCACACCCCGAAATTCGGCGATAATGTGGATGCCCATATCGAACACCCAGCATCATCGTCGAACTCCGGAAGCATGTTCCACATGTCGTTTTAAGCCAACTATGCATACGTTTTCTATCCTCTGAAATTTTTCCGAAAAATTTTCCTTTTATAAATTTTTTGCTATAAAAGAGCAGCATCAAAGATGCGCGAATAAAGGATTAACTGCTTTATTGACACCCAATTTATAATCGTGGGTTCATGTTTTCTCTTTGAGTTTGGACATGAACTTCTTAAACTTTTGTAAATTTATTGTGGTGAGAGTCTCCCTCTTCAACAGTTCGCATGGCCACTGCACACACTTATCACAGTAAGTGATTCCTCTTTTCATGGCACATGCCTTTCGTTTTTCTAACCATTTTTCTTTGGTTTTAAGAAACTTTGAAATGCCGCGCTCTTTGACTTGTTTCATGTTGCACCATACATCTAAGAACCATGCGCTTGACTTCAATGTCTCGGCTTTAAAGAATTCGAAAAAATTGCACGGAAAACTTTTGCAGTCCAAACATGTTTGGAGGTTTTTGTTAGTTGCACATTTGTAAATTTTGCAATGCTTTTGATATTCGCCGCTTAAGCCTTTATTGCTTCTGCAACCTCCACATTCCCCGTTGAGTAAGCCAGTGCACTCACCACAGTAAAGTCCGCAGGGAGCAACGAGATCCCAACCAGTTGTTCCCATATTCGCTTCCTGCAAAGCTTTCATCAAGATTATTTAAGCAGTTTAAGAAGTATAGCCTTCGCCGAGTAAAGACGATTTTCGCTTTGCTCATAAATAATTGAGTTTGGGCTTTCTATAACGTCTGCGCTTATTTCATAGCCCCTATGGATGGGCATATCATGCATTATGTAGGCGTTGCTTCCCTGCAATAGTTCCTTGTTTATTTGGTATGGCATCATGAGTTTGATGCGTTTTTCCTTTTCAGCGGCGAATTTTGGATCTGTGAAAAATTCCATGTCAACCCACGTGTCAGTGTAAACAAAATCCGCGTCCTTCACGGCCTCCTTGATATCTAACGTGGTCTCGTACAGTCCAGTTTTCCTTGCCTCTTCGAGAAGTTCATCATCCCTTGAAGGTTCATTAAATATCGGTGTCACCGTGGTTATTTTCACCCCAGTTTTTGTGCATCCCTCAATGAGGGAGTTGCAGACGTTATTGTGAACCCCTATGTAGACAAGTTTTAAGCCCTTCAGTTTGCCCCTCTTCTCCTTCATTGTCATTAGATCCGCTATTGCTTGGCTTGGATGATACTTTTCATCGCAGCCGTTGATCACTGGAACCCTTGAGGCTTCTGCCATAGCTTGCAGGTCAGAATTTCGTAAAAGCCTCGCCATAATGCAGTCAACATTCCGCGACAAATACCGAGTTTCATCATATATATCTGCTATTCCAAAGTTTGTTGTTCTCCAGTCAATGTAAAGCGCGTGTCCCCCCAGCTGAGTCATGGCCACCTCGAAAGCAACCCTAGTCCTTGTGGAAGTTTTCTGGAAAATCATAGCCAAAGACTTGCCGTCCAAAGCCCTCCGATATTTTCCAGGGTTCTGCTTAACTTCTATAGCCTTATCAATTATCTCCATGAGCTGTTGTCCAGACAAATTTTTAAAATTAATTAGATGCATTTTTCCACCGTTCTAAACATTAAGCTTCAACAGATTTTAGCAATTATAAACTTTATGGAAACATTTTTCTTGTAAGAGAGCGCTTTCTCTGCAATTGGGAATAGAATGATTTTAATTGTCGCCTCCGCGAAGGACTTCGCAAGCATTAACATTACAAGACAAATTTTAAGAAATTACCCATTTAACCCAGTTAGAGAAAAGTTTCAAGGAAAACCGATTTACGCCTCTGAAGTTGGCGGCAAAACCGTTAAGCTTGTCATGTTGAATGAAGAGTCAGTTTATGCACAAAACATAACAGAATTTTTCCCTTCAACTGAACTAGTAGTTTTCATTTCAAGACACAGCAGCGCCAGCGGTACCCCAACGCTATCGGTACACACACCTGGAAATCTTTTGGAAGCTGACCTCGGCGGAATTTCAAGGGAGGTTTCGATTTCTCCAGCAAACGCCATGAGAACAGCCTTGAAGACCATGAAGAACCTTGCAGAGGAAAAGCAGCTAAACTATGAAGTTTCTTATGAGTGCACCCATCACGGCCCTTCTTTGAAGACGCCCGCAATGTTTGTTGAGTTGGGCAGTTCTCCTAGGCAGTGGGAGGATTCAAAAGCGGCAGAAGTTGTTGCTCACGCCACAATGGAAACAGCTTCAAACTTTGGAAAGCACCAAGTTGAGGCGGTGCTCGGTATAGGCGGGCCCCACTACAACAAGAAATTCACTAGAATTGCTTTAGAAAACGCCTTAGCCTTCGGCCACATTATTCCAAAATACGTTCTTTCAAGTATTGACGAAGAAATTTTAGGACAATGCGTGGAAAGAACTCTTGAAAAAGTTGAGCTTGCAGTTCTAGACTGGAAAGGAATCAAAAGCGAAGATAAAAAGAAAATTATCCAAATTATTGAAAAAATGGGTCTTCAACTCCGAAAAGCTTAACATTAGAACTTCTTTCTCCAATCCATAGAATAGAAAAGTTAATAGAAACGCATGTTTATCTATCAGAAAGCAATTTGCTGGTAGATAAAATGGGTTTAAGGTCTTTCCTATCGCAATGTGCAAGGACGCTGAAATTGGCAGTAAAACCTGGAAGAAGTGAGCTTTGGCTGTCGATAAAAATATGCTTCATAGGCATAGGCGCCGTGGGACTTGTGGGATTCATAATTAAGCTGCTGACAAGCATAATCCCCTACTAAGCCTAGAGGGAGCAAACATGGAAAAGCAGCCAACAAAAATCTTCGCTGTAAGGGTGACAACTGGACAGGAGAAAAACGTAGCTAGGCTTGTTGCGGCAAGAATAGAAATGAACAAAATACCCGTTAAGGCAATTCTCGTCCCAGATGTTTTAAGGGGATATATATTCATGGAAGCAGATGGACCCCATGTGGTAGAACAAGCTATAGCAGGCGTTAAACATGTAAAGTCAAGGGTTCCAGACTTCGTCAACTTCTCAGAAATCGAAAAATACATTGTGAGAAAACCAGTTATCGAAGAGTTAAGCGAAAATGACATAGTTGAGGTAACCGGTGGCCCCTTCAAGGGGATGCGTGCAAAAATAACCCGCATAGACAAAACCAAGGAGGAAGTCACCTTAGAACTGCTTGAAGCAACCTTCATTATGCCCATAACAGTTCATTCAGACTATGTTAAACTTGTTGAGAAAGCAAAAACTGAAGGTGGTGGCATTTAATGAGTGAGAAAAAAGTTGTGGAATTACTTGTCAGTGGAGGGCAGGCAACAGCTGGTCCACCACTGGGTCCTGCTTTAGGGCCTTTGGGCTTAAATGTTATGGTTGTTGTGAATAAGATAAATGAGCTTACAAAGGATTATGCTGGAATGAAGGTTCCGGTGAAGGTCATCGTTGACCCTGAAACCAAAGAGTTTGAAGTCAGCGTTGGAATACCTACAACCTCAGCTTTAATCGTAAGTGAACTAAAAATTGAGAAGGGTTCAGGGTCTCCGAAGGCACAAAAAGTCGGAAACCTGTCCATGGAGCAGCTTATACGCATAGCAAAGATAAAACGTCCAGAGCTTTTGTCAAAATCGTTAAAGTCAGCGGCTAAAGAAATTCTGGGAACATGCGTAAGCATGGGAGTTACAGTTGAAGGCAAAGACCCCAAAGAAGTCATGAAGGAAATTGACGAGGGAGAATACGATCAAATATTTGCAAAAAGCGAAGCTTAAAGGAACATTTTTATAATGGCTTTCCAATCCATCAATGGCACGGGACCCACTAAATGCCAATAGAAAGAAAAACAATATTGACCGCCTTAAAGGAGGCTAAAGAAAAATCCGGGAAGAGAAATTTCACCCAGTCAGTTGAACTTATCTTAAACCTGCAAGACATAGACATGAAATCTCCGGAAGGAAGAATTCAGGAAAACGTAGAACTGCCATACCCACCCAAGGAAAAAACAAACAAGATATGTGTAATAGCCGCTGGAGAATTAGCCCTCAAGGCTAAGAAGGCGAACGCAGACTTGGTTATGGACAGAGCTGAACTTGAAGGGCTGGCGGGCAAGAAAAAAGAGTTGCGGAAAATAGCCAACGAATACGATTTCTTCTTGACTGAGACTCCTTTAATGCCTCTTGTAGGCAAAATTTTCGGCGCCATCCTCGGCCCACGGGGGAAAATGCCCGTTCCCGTTCCGCCTACAGCTGACATTGAAAGCTTAATTAACAAGTACCGCAGAACCGTCGTTGTTAGGATGCGGAACCAGCCAGTAATCCAGTGCCATGTTGGAACCGAAAACATGAAAGAGGAGGAAATAGCGGAAAATATAGAAGCCATTTTGAGGGCTGTTGAGGGAAAACTGAAGAAGGGAATGAAGAACATTAAATTGGTGTGCATAAAAACAACAATGGGTGCCCCGATAAAAATTAAGCCGTAAAGAGGGGAAGCATCTGCCGTCCCAACAGATTTTAAAAGAAAAAATAAGCGAGGTTGAAGAAATAACAAAGCTTCTAAACCAATACAAAGTAGTGGGCATTGCCAGCCTCCAAAAAGTCAGAGCCCCTCAACTTCAAGAGTTTAAGAGAAAGTTGGCGGCAGATGTTTACATGCGCGTTGTAAAAAACACTTTAATGAAGAGAGCTATTGAAAACTGCCAGGACAAACCCAACTTTAAACTGTTGGAAAAATATCTGACAGGCTCAAACGTCTTTATCTTCACAAACTTGAATCCCTTCAAGCTGGCTTTGCTTCTTGAAAAAGGCAAGGTTCGAATGACAGCAAAGGCTGGCGACATAGCATCCTTCGACGTTATAATACCAGCTGGAAACACTGGTCAACCCCCGGGACCCATAATCAGCCAGCTAAATGCTGTTGGTTTGCCCACAAGAATCGAGTCTGGAAGCGTCTGGATAACCAAAGACACGCTGGTAGCGCGTAAAGGCGATGTTATCTCGGAAAGACTTGCAAGCGTACTTTCAAAGCTTGGAATAAAGCCGGTTGAAGCCGGGCTCATAATAAAGGCTGTGTATGATGAAGGCTTAATAATAGAAGGAGAACAGCTAAAAATAGACATCAACGCAACTAAGAGCCAACTTGAAAGCGCCTATGCTGAGGCTTTCAAACTTTCAATTGGTGCAGCCTATCCAACCAGAGAAAATATTCGAGCCCTAATACAGTTTGCTCATCAAGAGGCATACGCTCTAGCGTTGGGTGCAGCTATACCTTCAAAAGAAACAATAAAGGATCTCATTAGAAAAGCGCACGCTGAAATGTTAAGCTTAAGTATGAGAATCCCTAATTTGGAAGGGGAAACTAGACAAGACTGAAAAGGTTAAAATAATTGAAAGTAGAGGTGAAAAGGGTATGGAATACATATACGCTGCAATGCTCCTCCACAAGGCTGGAAAAGAAATAAACGAAGAAAACCTAACACAGGTTCTGACAGCAGCAGGAGTGAACGTTGACGCTGTTAGAGTTAAAGCCCTAGTGGCTTCTCTAGCAGAGGTCAACATAGATGAAGTTATCAAATCTGCTCCAACAACTATGGCTGCTCCAGCTGCACCAGCAGCCGCAGCAGCTCCAGCGGCAGAAGCCAAACCAAAAGAGGAAGAGAAGAAAAAGAAGGAAGAAGAGGAGAAGGCAAGAGAAGAAGCAGCCCTTGAAGGACTGGGAGCACTATTCGGCTAAAGAAACATCTATTTTTAGCCAGCTTCAGGTTAAAACTTGAAACATACTAACAAATATAAAACGTAGCCTAAATTATAAATTACCATGAAGCTTTGCAGCGCTTGCCTGTTAGGAGTGAAATGCAGATACAACGGGAAAGGCGCACTTAACAGAAGGGTTGTCGCATTATTGGAAACGGAAATACTGATTCCAGTTTGCCCCGAACAGCTAGGAGGCTTACCAACACCAAGGGAGCTCGCAGAAATTAGAGGAAAAAGGGTTATCACAAGGTCCGGGAAAGATGTTACAGAAAACTTCAAGCGTGGAGCAAAACAAGTTTTGAGACTAGCCAGATTGTTCAACGTTAAAGAGGCAATTTTAAAGCAGGGAAGCCCCTCATGCGGGTTCGGAAGAATTTATGACGGAACCTTCTCAGGTAAAGTCATTAAAGGTTATGGAATCACCGCAACTTTGCTGAAAAAGAACGGCGTCAAAATTATTCCATCCGATGAGTTATAAAGGCTGCTTTGTTGTTTTGACTTTCCATAAAGCAATCGGGAACCATCCTAAGATCACAATCAATGTGGCTGGGAAATATCCTTCAAAATAGTTTAACAAATAAATTTCAAATATGAAGAAGGTAACTGCAATGGTGGCGGCAGACAAAATGGCATATTTTTTGCCATATTTCTTGAGAATTTGTATAGAAAGCAAACCCGCTAGGAAAAAGTCGCCAAGCCCTAATCTTAACAGTCCCGTAACACCAGCAACTGAGGGAAAGATAGGCGTCGCCACCATGACGGGCAATTGAAGTGTAACTCCAGTTTTTGCAAGTTCTGCCATGGCTCCAGTAATAAAAACTTGGACAATGTCTAAGATGGTTATCAAAACAGCGAAAATCCATGTGGCTTTCCAGGTGAACAAGCTTCCAAGATATAAAGTAATCAGAACGGCGAATATGACCGCGTAAATGTTAACCAAATATAAAGACCATATGGAGGTGTTTTTCAAAACAAAATATAATAGAACGAAGACTACGGGCGACAGCACCGCCAAGAACAGGTGCTTACCTATAAAAACATACGTGAATAGGAACAGAAGCAGCGAATATGAGAAGAGAAATAGCCCCATTAGCAGGTTCACGAAACCGTAACGTGCGCCTAAAGCTATCAAAGTAATTGCAATCCCCATTAAAATTACAAGCAAAACGGCATCCTTACTTGTAAACTGTTTTTCTTCGAAAAGTGTTCTTAACTTATTTTCCACCCGCTCGCTTAGCAGCAAGGACAATAAGGTAACTGAAAAAAGCGTTAGGGGCATGGTGATATCCAGATACATGAACGCAAATAAGAGGAACAAGCATTTAAACCTTAAAGCTGAAGGCGCAGTTAAAAACCGCCAGAGAGGCGATAAGCGCCTCTTCCGTCCGCACAGTTTCCGTTGTTTGCCCCGGAACGGTGTTCACGACAAAGTCCACAATTTCATTTAAGTTGAGTCCCTCATGTTTGGCTATTTCGTAAAGTCCCTTTGCGGGTGCTCCTAAAACCACCAGTACAGTTTCGGCTTTTCTCCATCTTTCGGCAAGTTTCTCCTTAACATCAGTAAAGGCGGCGCCATATTTTGACGTGGCAATTTTCAAGTCGAAAAGCGTCGCTTTCATGTGTTTTCCAAAGGAGCCTTTCCAAACCGTTACCTTGTAACCCCAGTAGTATGGAATTTCTTTACGGTCTGCCAGATTTGCCACAACCCGTTCATTAACGCCCGTGATTTTTACAGTCACCCGCTTTTTTATGGGAAGTTGTGCTCCGGGAATTATGGCGAGTTTATTGACGCCTACGTCAACGAGTGTGCCTCCTTCCGCTTTTGCTGTGGTAATTCCTTCACGGTACTCGCCCACTTTCAAGTCTGCCGCCTTCCTACCTAAGGGGTGATGCGGCGTCCTTAACGGCGGGAGAATGCCAACATATCGCAGTTCAGGTCTCAATTTGAACAGTTTTTTCCGCAGATATTGAGGAGTCTCCATGTAATTGAGAAGCAAGGTAATCAAATTCATGTCGGCCTCTTGGTCTAATTTAGGCTCATCTTTATAAATGATTATTTCTTCAACTCCGAAAATAGCTGCTGCTCTTCCAATCAGGCCTATTTTTGAAGTCTTTTCCCGCAGATGGGGAGTGTCGGAAACAACCGATGCTGGAATGGCTATTGAAATTCTCTTTCTCTGCATAATCCCACCATTAACACTACGTATTACCCGACTCTGACTTAAAAGCTAAAAGCACAATAACGATAACTGAATTAGAGGAGTAAAATTGCCTAAAACAACAATCTTGGATGACGCAAACGAAATTAGGAAAATAGATAGGAGCAATATGCTCTCTTTCTGCGTTGAAGCCCCCAAACACTATGAAAATGCTGTCCAGATAGCCAAAGAAGTTGAGGCTAATTTCCTAAAGCCGAAAGCAATTGTTGTTGCAGGCATGGGCGGCTCCGCCATAGGCGGGGAACTCCTAAAAGATTGGACGCAGAATGCACTCGATATCCCAGTGGACGTATGTAGGGGGTACTCCCTACCTGCATATGCTGATAAAAATACGCTATGCTTGATAACAAGCTATTCCGGGGAGACTGAAGAAACTCTCAGCGTCTTTCTTGAAGCTGTCAAAAAGAAATGTATGGTGATGTGTATAAGCTCAGGAGGCGCGCTTCTCGATTTCGCTGAGAAAATGAATGTGCCGTTTTTGCGTGTTCCAGCAGGTATTCCTCCACGTGCAGCTTTGCCATACCTTTTCACTCCAATGCTGATTTTTATGGAAAAACTTGGCTTAATTCCAAACGTGGACGCCGAGATCTCTGAAGCCATTAAGGTTGCGAGGCGAGTCTGCGGAGAAAACGCGCCTCAAAAGCCCTTAAGAGAAAACCTCTCAAAAAAACTAGCCTCAAACATCAGTGGAACAGTTCCGATTGTGTATGGATTTGGAATTTACCGTTCTGTGGCTCAACGTTTTAAGCAGCAGTTCAACGAGAACAGTAAAGTTCCATCAAAGTTTGAGGTTTTCCCAGAAATAAACCACAACGAAGTTGTAGGCTGGGAAAAAGCGGGAAGACTTTCAAAACGCTTTTCGGCAATACTCATTCGAGACAAGGACGAGCCTGAGGAAATTCGATGTCGAATTGAAGCGACAAAAGAGCTTATGCTGGGAAAAGTTGCTGGAGTCTACGAAGTTTGGAGCAGAGGCGGAGAAAAGCTGGCTAAAATGCTTTCAACAACGCTTATCGGAGATTTTACAAGCGTTTATCTTGCTTTACTGCGAAGGATTGATCCTACACCAGTGAAAACAATAGCCCTAATAAAGAAAAGGCTGGCAGAAATCAAGATAAGGGACAGAATACTGCGTGAACTGCAAACTCTACTATCGACGGCAGCTTAGCTCTAATTGTTTTAGGAAATGAACTCTTTGAAAATTTCTTCAGCTTTTTCTAGGGGCAGAAGCTGTGGCGGATGTTTAAAGGCATAGGCGCATATTGGAAGAATCGGCCCTTTCAATTTTCGGTTTAAGGCTATTTTAACCGCCCTTATTACATCGAAAAGCACTGAGCCCGCATTTGGCGCGTCCACTGTTGAGAGCCGCAGGTCTATTTGCATAGGCGCCCCGCAAAAGTACCATCCCTTTATCCAAAAGAAACTGTCACGTCTGTTTTGCAGGAAATCCACATAGTCCATTGAGCCGGCAACCACCTGGGCTTCGTAGGGCAGCGCAGCCTTCACAGACTCTGTTTTGATTGCCCGCTTCACTTCACGGGTTCGCTCCAAAGTATCAAGCGACTCTGTACCCCCGCCAACATCAAGCTGATAGGTTTCGGTAACGCGCACACCTCCATCGGAGAGAAGCCTAAGCAAAGTCTTGTGTAACGCGGTAGCACCAATCTGGTCGATTAAGTCGTCTCCGACAAGGGGCAGTCCAGCCTCTTCAAAGCGTCCAGCCCAAACAGAATTGCCCGCAATAAAAACTGGCGTTGCATTTACGAAGGCGCATCCAGCCTCTAGTGATTGGCTTGCATACCACTCAGAAGCTTTTACGGCGCCACTTGGAAGAAGGTTAAGCACAATTTCTGCACCGCTCTCTTTCAATATGTCTGCAACATTAACATCGGGCAGCTCGCTTACTTGCACAACACGCCTAGTATACTCGCCGACACCGTCTAAAACTGGACCTTTATGCACTGTTACGGCGCATGGCTGCGTGTTCACCATTTTTGGGGCGTTATTTGGCGGCGCAAAAATGGCTTCAGACAGGTCTTTTCCAACTTTTCTGCTGTCAATGTCGAAAGCCGCCACAATTTTAATGTCTTTTGGATGGAAACCCCCAAGATAGAGATTACGCAGTCCGCTGCATTCTTTAACGTTTTCAATTTTACTGTAGTATTGGAGACCTTGAACGAACGCGGATGCGCAGTTTCCAACACCAACTATGGCAACCTTTATCTCTGGCAAGTGCACCACCATTTTGGTTTTCTTATTGCATACGGGTTTATAAAACTCTATGCTGGTCAAGTATGAAGTAGGAGATTGAAAATGAAAGTTTGGTTGGATGTTTCTGTTTTACGTTGCCCAAACTGTGGAAGCCGTTATGCAGACGCGTCATGGTATGTTGTGGAAATGGAATCAGACATCCAGTGTGGAAACTGTGGAAAAGAGTTTAACAGCAAGAAAAATGCGACGGACCGTGCGATCCTCGAATTTGAAATAGATGATTCAGGAAAAATTCAGAAGGTAGAAATCGCCAAGCACTTAGGGCTGGAATAGCTTCATTTAATGAATTAAATTTATTATTAAGGAAACCATAAAGCTTTTCAATCGCTTAAAAACTTGAGAATGCAAAAACGGGGAGCAAGATGGAAAAAGCAGATAAGTTTACATTAATCAGCGAGTTGGCCCGAAGGAGAGGCTTCTTCTGGCAGTCCTACGAAATGTACGGGGGCGTCAGCGGCTTCGTCACTTACGGGCATCTCGGCGCAAAACTTAAACAGAAAATTGAAGACAAAGTTAGAGAACTTTTCGTAAACAAGCTTGGGATTATGGAGATTGAAGGGCCCATTATAGCCCCAGGCAAAGTTTTCGAGGCTTCAGGTCATGTTGACAGCTTTAAAGAGCCCATGGTTGAGTGCCTACAGTGCAAAAAGAAGATTCGCGCAGACCATCTACTTCAAGAAGCTGCTAAAATGAGCGCGTCAGAGTCCGAGAAGCTAGGCTTAAAAGAAATTGAGGAAAGTATCGAAAAATTTGGGGTTCGATGTCCAGACTGCGGTGGAGAACTCAGCGAGCCAAAATACTTCCTAACAATGTTCACAACCACCATAGGGCCCTATTCAGATGCTGTTGGTTATGGACGTCCAGAAGCAGCCCAGGGAATATTCGTGGAGTTTAGACGCCTATATGAAATGGCGAGGGAGAAGCTCCCCTTCGGCGCAATGCAGATAGGCCATGCCCTTAGGAATGAGATTTCGCCGAGACAGGGCTTGATAAGGCTGCGGGAATTCACCATAATAGACATTGAGTTTTTCTTTGACCCTGAAGACCCGCAATGTTTCATTTTGAAAGACGTGGAAAACGAGAAGTTGAGGCTGGTTTTGGCTGAAAGCAAACTCAGGGGCTCAGAAGAAGTTGTCGAAGTTACAGTTAAAGAGGCGCTGGAAAAAGGCTACATAAAAATTCCGTGGCAAGCAGCCTTCATGGCCCTAGCAAAGAGGCTCCTAATGGAGTTGGGGGTCCCGGCGGAAAAGCAACGTTTCGTGGAAAAACTTCCATGGGAACGCGCCCACTACTCAAAACAAAGTTTCGACCAAGAGGTTTACGTTGACCGCTGGGGATGGGTTGAAGTTTCCGGACACGCATACAGAACAGACTACGACCTAAAACGGCACATGCAATTCAGCGGAGTGGACACGAGAGTCTTTAAGGAATATGAAAAGCCTGTTGAGAAGGAAAAAACTTTTGTAAAGCCTTTAATGGCGAAGCTTGGGCCCGTGTTCAAAAATGGAGCTCAAAAAATTGCAGAAATGCTCTCTGCGTTAAATCCTGAAGAGATAGAGGCATCCATAAAAGAAAAGGGATACTACATGCTTGGGGAGTATAAAATTTTGCCAGAATACATGGAGATCACTCGAGAAAGAGTTAAAGAGACGGGAAAGCGCTTCATACCTCACGTTGTTGAACCGAGTTTCGGCTCAGATAGGCTCTGCTATGTGGCACTTGAATACGCTTACCGCCTAAAAGACGATAGAGCAATATTGAGTTTTCCAAGGGACATTGCCCCCTTGCAAATTGGAGTTTACCCCCTCGTAAGCAAAAATGGTTTGCCTGAAAAAGCCTTGCAAGTGTACCATATGCTGATTAATGAAGGCTTTGCAGTGGAATATGATGAGGCGGGCTCTATTGGAAGGCGGTACGCGAGGGCAGACGAGGCGGGCATACCATTAGGGATAACGGTTGATTATGAAACTCTTAAAGATGACACGGTTACTATACGCGACCGCGACACTTGGAAGCAGGTCAGAAACCGCATCGACGCCTTACCAGAGCTTTTACATAAATACTTCAACAAAAAAATTGGTTTTGAAGATTTGGGTAAACTCGTTTAATCTTCTGCTTTCGCTACCTTTTTTAATACTTCGCATATTTTATGTTTAGGGAAATTGTAGCCAATTTTGCGGCGGGAAGGGGTTTGGTGCTTCCAGCGGAGACCGAAGAGCGGGTTAAACGCAGAGCGTTAAGCGCTTGCCAAGAACACCTAAGGAAGGTCTTAGACTTAACAAGAAAAGTTCCCCAGATAATTGAGCACTTTATAAAAAATGACAAGGCGAAAGCGAGGCAGCTCTACAACGAGATAAGAATAGGCGAAGCTGACGTTGACAATGCCAGAAGACTAGTTTCGCAGGAACTCGCCCAAATAGGAGCTATACTTCTAAGCAGGGAGGATTTCCTGAGGTTTACAAACTTAACTGGTGAAATTGCCGACTTCACCGAGGGAATAGCCTTCCGTATAATCCAAATAATGGAACACGACTGGAAAGTGCCAGCGGGCATTAAGGAAGACCTTTTAAAGCTTTCTGAAGCCGTGCTGGAAACCGTGCTCAAACTTAGGGAAATAATAATGGTTTTGAGTTATGGCTCAACAAAAGCTCTTGAGAAAGCCAGTGAAGTGGAAGCGGCTGAACAAGCAGTAGATGAGTTGTACCGCAATCTTGACATAAAACTCCTTAACAGCAAACTTGAAACTCCGGCATTACTGCTTTTAAGGGACATTTTACAACTTTTAGAGGACTCGGCGGACAAGGCTGAAGACGCCGCAGACGCCGCAAGAGTCTTATCCTTCATAATGTAAAGGGAAAAATAATGCCTCAAAAAATACACGTGGAGTTCATTGAAAACTTTCTCGTTGTATGGGACCCAGCTGAAGGCTCAGAACTTTACAAAATGGGATTTTACGGCAAACCCCTCGGAATCCCAAAACCCAAAATTCCAGAATTTAACGTCCCATTAATTCTCGACTTGATGGAGGGAGTATACCTCGCTGAAAAAGGAATAATAACGGTCTACGAGGGACATAAGAAAAGAAAAGTAAACCTTAAAAAGCTACGCCAGAAAGCCAAAACAATGTATGAAGAGTTTGACGAGAAATATGCTGTTTACCGCGATTTACGTGATAGCGGCTTAGTTGTTACTCCAGGCATAAAGTTTGGATGTGACTTCGCAGTTTATAAATATGGTCCGGGATTAGAGCACGCTCCCTACATGGTTTCAGTTAAAAAGGCTGAAGCAGAATTAACAGCCACAGAAATCGTTAAAGCTGGAAGACTCGCAACAACCGTCAGAAAAAGATTCATAATAGCTGTGCCAGACTTGGAAAAGGAAAAAATAAGATACCTAATATTTAAGTGGTTTAAGGCATAAACCAAAAAGCTTTTCTTTGATTTCAACCCGGCGTTAACGTTTGGTTTACAAATTCTCCCCTTACATACTGGTGGGGGTAAATTTTAGTCGCTTTTAAAACGCAGCCTTCAGCTAGCGTCACGTCATCAGCTATGACGGAGATTGAACCTATTTTTGTCGGTTTCCGTGAACTCGAGCGGATGGCCACATGTCTTCCTATGATGCTTTCTTTTATCTCAGCCTTTTCCCCAATTATTGTCCTGTCCATAACCGCAGAGTTCTCTATAACGACACCTTTCCCTACTCTTACATAGTTGTCTATGCATGAATTTGCAATTCTCGCTCCGTCGCCTATTTCGCAGTGGCGCCCTATCAAAACAGAGCCTTCAACCTCTATTTTTCCCTGTTTAATTTTGCGTATGATTTCTCTTCTCCGCTTCATAGATTCGAAGCTTTCGCCCTGAACCCATATTCTTGAGGCTTCATCTATCTTTCCACCGAAATCTTTCAGCAGGGAAAAACGTCCTTCAAGCATGTCCCTCATTGCCTCTAAGTAGCGTTTCGGGGTGCCTACATCATACCAGCTTCCCTTTAAAATGTAACCGTACACGGGTCTCCCAGTGTTTATCACGTAGGGAATGAAGTCGTAGCCGAAGTCTAAACGTTTTCTTTCTTTCATAAGCTTTTTAACGCCTTTTTCCTTGAATATTTTCCTTATTTCCGGCGAAACCATGTACAGGCCGGTGTTAGCAAGGTTTGAAGGGGCCTCTTTTGGCGTTGGTTTTTCAACAAATTTTAAGATTCTGTTATCCTTGCTTATGTCGGCTATTCCATAACCCTCAACATCTTCAACTTCTCTTAAGGCGATTGTTATGACGGCTTCCTTCTCGCGGTGAAATTCCATAAGCTCTTTTAGATTTACATCGAAAATGTTGTCTCCTTGCACTGCAAAGACAGGCTCCCTCACATCATAATATTCTATGTTTATTCTTGCGGAGTCGGCGCTTCCCAAGTCGTCAATATTCGGCTGATATTTGATGTGGACACGGGGGCTTATGCCGTAGCGTGCTGAGAATCCATAGCCAGATTCAAAATAGTCGTGTAAATCTCTGTAATTTGTGTAGCCTTTAACGCCGAAGATGAAGTTTTTAATTCCTTGACTGGCAAGAGACAAAAGTGAAAACTCTATTAGTGGCCTATTTAATAAGCGCAGACAAGCCTTACTTGTTTCCGCTGTTAGCGGCAGAAGACGTGTAGCTTTTCCTCCAACGGGGATTATTACCATTAGCTTTTCAGGTTCATAGTCACGGCGCAAAAGGCTCACCAACTTTCACCAATTTTATTCTTATTAAACGTATTAAACTTTCCAATAAAACGCGAATTTTATAACCAAAGCAAGTCTATTTTAGTGCAAAGGCTTGGACACGCATGGATCGCCTTGTTGGTTTCATACGTATAATACGCCCCATAAACTGTTCAATGATGGGGTTTGCAGTTCTGGTTGGAGCCGCCCTTGCAAACTCAAGCTTTTTAGGAGTTTATTGGCAGAACCTAATTTTCGGATTTTTCACAGGCTTTCTGATTACAGCAGCCTCTATGGTTATAAACGATTACTATGATAGGGAGATAGACGCCTTAAACGAGCCTAGCAGGCCTATTCCCAGCGGCTTAATAAAGCCTAATGAAGCCTTGGCTTTTGCTTTTTTACTAACTGCAATAGGCTTAGCAACAGCTTTCATGACAAACACTGCTTCCGTTTCGTGCTTTGCGACTGCTCTATTATTTTGGCTTATTTCTGTGGTTTACGTCACTGTTGGAAAAAGAACAGGCCTCTTGGGCAACTTCTTAGTCAGCGCATGCGTTTCAGCCCCATTCGTTTACGGAAGCCTAGCAGTAGCCAACGAGATTAAGCTGAAGATTTGGATTTTCGTTTTCATGGTTTTCCTTTCAAACACTGGCAGAGAAATAACTAAGGGAATCGTGGATGTCCAAGGGGACAAGGCGTTGAATGTGAAGACTCTGGCTGTGCGTTACGGCGAACGAAAGGCTGCGTTGGTGGCTGTGACTTTTTATTTGCTTGCTGTGGCATTAACTCCACTACCGCTGTTCTTAAATCTGGTTTCCTTATGGTTTGTTCCCCCGGTGATCATAACCGACGTGGGACTTGCGGCATCCTCAGTTATGCTTCTGAGGGACTATTCGCGGGAAAACGCTAGAAAAGTGAAAAACCATGTTTTAGTATGGTTTCTTACGGGGTTAATCGCGTTTGTGGGAGGAAGCCTAGGTTGATGGGGCACCAACGTATTTTTAGCTGTTCTAAAAGGTGGAATTATAAGGCTCTTAGGGTATACTTCAATGAGAAGTGCGTTGTAATTGAGCATTGAAGACGAGTATAAGCTTGAATATGCTCTCCGCGGCAAGGCTTGGAAAGTTTATTGGCTCCTATTGAAAAGCGGCCGCCCAATGAGTGTCCGCGAAGTTCAAAAAGCCTTGCATTTCAGCAGTCCAAGCATAGCGCATCATCATCTAGAGCAACTTCGTGAAATTGGGCTGGTTCAGAAGCAGGAGGTGGGCGGCCACTATTTACTTGTCGGCGAAGTTAAAATCGGAGTTCTCCGCCACTTTGTCAAGCTGGGCAGACTTCTTTTTCCAAGATACTTCTTTTACGCGGTTTTCTCCACAACCCTTTATCTAATTTACCTCCTATGGTTTATGCAAGGCTTTACAAGAGAAAACCTATTCATCATCATTTTTGGCGGAATTGTTTCGGCAATATTCTGGTATGAAACAGCACGCGTTTGGTCTCTAAAACCGTTCTAATCCCTGAAAAAGTTGTACTAAAAATTAGTATAAAATAAGGGAAAATAGACTTAACAACATAGGTGAAAACGAATGCAGAGAGAAATTAAAAAGCGTGCGCTAACATATGGGATAGCCGCGGTTCTGATGGCTCTTGTGTTAGGTACATTATGCTATAATTTCGCAGTCAAACCGCCGGAATACCAACCTACCGTTCAACCTTTGCCGCAACCATCCGCGCAATTTCTTAAAACCTTTTCATCGTATGAAGAGCTTAGAAATTTCCTAGTGGAAAACTCGAAAACCCAGGGAGTTTTCCCATTCTATGGACCTCTAGACATTGCTATAAGGGGACCCGAAGCGCTCCCTACACCAGTTCCGGCACCGGTGCCTTCACCCGGAGCAACTTCAGCGCCTAAGGCCATTGGTGAATATTCAACTACAAACGTTCAAGTTGTGGGGGTCGACGAGGCGGACATTGTGAAAACCGACGGTGAACACATTTATGTAATAGCTAACAACAGCGTCCTTATCCTAAAAGCCTATCCGCCAGAAGAGGCAGAAGTGCTTGCAAAAATAAAATTAGATAATAATGTTTATCCTACAGGAATATTTGTAAGCTCCGACGGCGGCAAAATGGCAGTTTTAGGGAGCAAATACGCTTTTCCATCAGTGCGATACTTTTATGCATACTACATGGATGTTAAAACTTTCATATACGTTTATGACATCTCAGACAAGACTAATCCTACGCCGAAAAGAAACTTTACAATGAGCGGCAGCTATTTCAGCTCAAGAATGATAAATGAATACGTTTACGCGGTCATAAGTCAGCCAGCCTACATAATATATGACACGGTTATCCTTCCAAAAATATACTCTAAAAACGGCTTCAAAGAAATTGAACCTTCTCAAATATATTACTCAAACGTTTCCGATGAGTATTACGCATACACGAGTGTTGTTACCTTAAACATGCTGAACGACCATGAAGAGCCGGAAACTTTGACAATTATGATGGGTGGAACAAGCAACCTCTACGTTTCACTGAACAATATTTACATAACGTTCCACGAGTTTGACGGGCAAACATCAATTTACAGGGTGCGAATAGATGGGAAAAACATGACCTGCGAAGCAAAGGGCACGGTGCCTGGACATGAGCTGAACCAGTTTTCCATGGACGAATACGACAACTATTTCAGAATAGCAACCACAACATGGAAGAATGGAAAAACCCAAAACAACGTTTACATACTTGACATGGACCTGAACATTGTTGGAAGCTTGACAGACATCGCGCCTAATGAAGCCATAGACTCAGCCAGATTCATTGGAGGCCGCTGCTACCTTGCAACTTCAGTTGCGCGTAAAGACCCGTTCTTTGTGATAGACGTTGAAGATCCAAGCGCCCCGGAGGTTTTGGGCTACTTAAAAATTCCGGGATTTACAAGGTATTTACACCCATACGATGAAAACCACCTGATAGGCATAGGCATAGATGAAAACAACGTTGTGAAAATATCAATATTCGATGTAAGCGATGTTAGCAGTCCAATTGAAATGGCCAAGTATACGGTTTCGGGAGGTTGGTCGAGCACGCTGGTTTTAGAAGACCATAAGGCGTTTCTCTTCGACAGAGAAAAAGAGCTGCTTGTTATACCAGTGTCAATATCGGATTACGACAAAGGCACATTTTGGCAGGGAGCCTATGTCTTCAGAATCACCTCAAGCTATAGGCTTACTTTTAGGGGAGCAATAACGCACCAAGAAACCGTTTCTGACGGATGGGACTCCACCTATTGGGTGAAGAGATCACTTTACATTGAAAACACGCTATACACGGTGTCTGAGAAGAAAATGAAAATGAATAGCCTAGAGGATCTTTCGCTGATAAAGCAAATAGTCTTTCCCTAAAGCGCGTTTTCCTCCTTTTTTGGCTCCATATGCACGGTGACAATAGTTTCTGTAAACTTCCTCTTCACATTGTTTTCAATTTTTGACGCTATTTTATGCGCTTCTTCTATTGAGATTTGGCTTGTGAAGCAGCAGTCTATGTTTATGTAGCGTTTTCCGCTGACAACGTAGGTCACTATTCTCTTTACATTAAAGACTTGCTGGAAACTCTTTGCTGTTTTGTAGATCATCTGCTGAACTTCTTTCTCATCTGCGGTTGATCCTCTCTGGAGTCTAGCGTCAAAAGGCTCTATGTGAACTGTTATGTTTCCAATATTCTCTATTTTCTCAGCCAACTTTTCCTCTATTTTTTCAGCCACCGCATGGGCTTCGTGCACTGATAATGCAGGGTCAACATATGCATGGAGCATTATGTACAATTTGCCATGAGCATAAACAGCGTTTACCTCGTGAACTTCTCTTACGCCTTCAACTTCCTTTGCTAGTCTTTCCACAAGTTTTTCTGTAAGCACCTCTTTTTCTAAAGGTTCAACGTGAATTGTGACCTCTGCGTTTCTAAGGAAACTTTTTAATTTTTCCTCTATTTTTGAAGCTAACCCGTGCGACTCCTCGAAGCCAATGTAGTCTGGAACCTGAATGGTGGCTTCAACGAATGTTTTTGTTCCCGCCTTTCTAACTCTGAGGCTTTCAACCTTGGAAACCCCTTTCGTGGACGCAATTTCCTTTCTGACTTTTTCTGCAACATCTTTTGAAACTGCGTCGCTCAGCTCCATTCCGCTTGCCCAAACAAGTTTAACACTCAAGTAAACTATTGCAGCGCTTAAAACTAAAGAAGCTGAAGCATCTGAAGCGGAAAAACCCAGCGTGGCCAGTCCAAACCCTAATAGGGCTATGAATGTTGAACCTAAATCCGCTATGGCGTGGTAAAAACCTGCTTTAACAGTAACACTTTCTTCTTCTTTCCCGTGAAG
Organism: Bathyarchaeia archaeon; assembly: GCA_038850545.1. Taxonomy (GTDB): domain Archaea; phylum Thermoproteota; class Bathyarchaeia; order Bathyarchaeales; family Bathycorpusculaceae; genus JAWCLS01. Next base: position 957 of record JAWCLS010000005.1, on the reverse strand, counting down.
TACCCTAACCCTTAAGATATCGATGCAAAAGGTGTAAGCTATAGCCGCGAAACCTGCAAACTCCAACTCTGGGACTATGTAGAACTCATTTCTAAAAAGCCTCAAAATTGATTCCAACATTAAAAAGATGCCCGTGCCGAGAAGTATGACTCCGCCTATGAGTCCACCTAAAGGCTCCATTTTCTCATGTCCATACATGTGTTCTTCGTCTGGAGGCTTCAAAGATGCTTTTGTCGCCACCAAAAGAATAAACATGGCCGAGGCGTCGAGTAGCGCATGGGCACCATCGCTTAAAATGGCCAAGCTGCCAACGGCAAGACCCAAGGCGACCTCTACAACAACGACGCTGCATATGGCGGCAAACGAGATCTTTAAGGTTCTAAGCCTTTCTTTTTCGCTGCGCATCGCCTTTCAAACAGATTGCTTGACGCCGAGGATTTAAGAGTTGTGAAGCAATCATAACCGTTCTATCATTAAGAGGGTTTCTGGAACAAAAACTTTAAAATTTGACAGGTGTATGTTATGTGGGTATTAAAGTGCAAGGTGAATGCTTTAACACGGCTTAAAGTCATGATGCTTTCGCCAAAATTTATAGGTTTGTTTCTCACGGAATTTTGAAGGAGGCCCGGACCAATGAGTGTAAGCGATATTTTGGACGGAAAACTGGATGGAAGCGAGGTTGAAATAAAAGGTTGGGTGGTGACGAAACGTTCAAGCGGCGGGGTGCAATTCCTCATCGTAAGAGATGGAACAGGACTAATTCAAGCCACCATTCATAAAGATGAAGTTAGTGACAAAGTTTTCCGAGACGCAGACGAGTTAACGCAGGAATCCTCAATTATAATCAGGGGCGTGGTTAAAGAGGACAAGAGGGCACCAGGCGGCTATGAGATAAGAGTTAAAGACCTGCAAATTGTTCATTTGGCAGAGGGGGAATACCCTCTAGCAAAAAAGGAG
>JAWCLS010000004.1:0-27689 GCA_038850545.1 Bathyarchaeia archaeon | reverse complement strand
CCTTTAAACCAGCTTCTGCCGCAGTTTTTGCAGCCAGACAACCAGCTGTTCCAGCGCCAACCACTATTACGTCGAATTCCTTCAACATTTTCCCTCATGGTGTACTTTTCATACCTTGTTGTATAAGTAAACCTTTATAAACATTGAAGTAAGCGTATTCACACTTGGTGTAGCCCGATAAATCGCCAATTAGCCATAAGTGGTGAACTTCGCAAACTTATAGAAGCGCGGATGGAACGCACCCTTAAGGGGATAGAGGATACTCTTCGAAAAGTGTTAGAAAATCAGAAAATAACCTTTGAAGACCTGAAGGGGGACTTAAAAAGCCTTGAAGAGAGCTTCAACCTGTTGTCTCAGAAATGGAATGTTGAAATACTTTACACGCTTTTCTTAAAAAATGCGGTCTCTTTTAGCGGGTTGAAGAAAATTTTGGGAGTGAACTCACGCACTTTGTCAGACAAGCTTAAAAACCTGAAAATGCATGGTTACGTAGAAAGGATTGTGAAGGTCGGTCCGCCCTTAAGAGTGGAGTACGTTCTCACATTGAAAGGGAAGAATACTGTACTCCTCGCGTTGCCTCTGCTCTATTACTCAAGCAGCTTAGCTTTGCCTTAAACCGACAAGCGCCTAAACATGGAGTCAAAGGTTCTCTTTTGTTTGCTTTTTTATGGGTAGAGGTATCACTGTGGTCTCTTTTGGAGTGTCAAAAACCATGCATGTCAACGTTTTTTCTATGCCTTTTACGGTTCTCAGCTTGTCTATCACAAATTTGCCGACGCTGTCCACATCCCTTTCCTTAACCTTGATCAAAATATCCCAGTCGCCAGCTATTATGTGGACTTCTTGGACTTCTGGAAATTTTGCTATTTGTTCCGCTATAACTCTCTGGGAAAGGGTTTCCTCATTTTTCCCAATTCTATAGGAGAATGAGGCTAGGATAAAGGCGGTGACTCCGAAGTTTAGCTTTTTAGAATCTAAAATAGCCCTATACCCTTTTATTATTCCCTGCTGCTCCATCCTCTTTATTTTTGCAAAAACGGTTGTTATTGGAGCGTTAATCTTTTCAGCGATTTCTCTAGCCGTTAGTTTACAGTCCCTTTGTATTAGGGTTAAAATCGCCATGTCTTTTTCGTCAAATTTCGGATCCATATTGTAACTTTAACAATTTTTTACTATAAAAACTTTTACTTTTTATTAAAATAATAAAATTTTATATAAAATTTATGACATCACCTGTTCTTCGGTGTCGTGTTTTCAAGGCAGCTTAAACTTTAGAGTGAATTTTGCATATATATTTCTGATTCATAATTGTTAATTATATTGCCTTCCAACTGTGGAAAAACGTAAAACCAAAGGAAGCAAGGATATGAAAAAAACCGTAGCCAAAAAAAGTGCCGTATACATTGTTGATTTAACTAAAATTGATGGAGATGGGGCTTTTCCATGCCCAAAATGTGGAGTCGTAATATCCCCCGACGATGAAACAGAAGAAATCTACCGAATTGTGGATACAAAGGTTAAAGGTGACAATTTAGCAGAATTAATTATTTTGTGCAACAAGTGTGGAAGCACAATAAGGCTTGTGGGCTTCCTGCTTGAGCTTTAAGCTAGGCGTGCACTTCAAATTTTATCGAAATCACTTTTCTTCTTCTAATCTTCGGCTTATCACAATAAAAATAAGCCATAAAATAGAACCATAAAAAACACCGTTAAAAACCGCACTTAAATATCTGGAGTATTCGCTTACAGCTCCCCCTACCCACATGCAGATAACATTTCCAGGAAACATTGGCGAAGGAATCAGCAGAGACGCAAGTAAGAAAATCACGAAGAAAACCATTAGGATTGATGTTCCTTTCATTATTTGTTCCTAAGTTGTATTTTTAGTTCAATTCAAAAAGTATATGAAATAAAGATATTTAATAAACCTTTCCGTATAGTCGTTGAGCACAGATACAAAAAGCTAAACTTAAAAAATTGGAAAAGCAAGCACAAAAATCACCACTAAAGCAACCGCCAAAATTTTTCTTCTCCTAGAGAGACTTGATACATCGTCAAGTGGCCCAGGGTGTCTCTGCGAAGATGAAAATAGAACAAATAACGCAAATAACCAGAAGCCTTTTATGACCAGCAACAAAATTGACGCCGCTGCCAAAATCGCTCTTGCTTTATCACCTACGAGCGCTCTGGCGATGTGTCCCCCGTCAAGCATTGCTACAGGCAGAAGATTAAGCACTGTAACGAGTAAGCCGACCCATCCTGCAAATTCTACGGGATGCGTGTATAGGATCTGCCCTTGAGAAGGTAACGGAATCAGCTTAAAATGAATGAGTAGGCTCCAAATAAAGATCGTAATTAAAGACACGGGCAGAGTTGTCGCTTCTTCAACCTGTTGAGCAGGTATAGCCATAGTTGATCCAATGGCAGTTGCGGCAACTGCCATTATAAAGCTTACAATGGGCCCGCTAAATCCTATGTCAAATAAGATGTCTTTGTTAGGTGGAAGAGACCTCTGCACTATAACCGCGCCGAACGTTCCGAATCCGCCGAAAATTGGTGGAGGCCCTGGAATAAAATATGGCGGCGTGGCTTCTATGGCATTTTTATTTGCCGTGAGTTTATGTCCCATCTCATGTAGACCGAGAACTGCCATTATGGCGATTGTAAATGTGGCGCCTCCGAGAACTGGATCTATGGCTCCGCCTATAATTGCTAGGTCTCTAGAAAGCATGTATCCCGTGACGAAAGTTGTCCCGATTGTTGCAAGGAATAGCAGCCAGTTAACAAGAACGTTGCTTGGCTTTGAAACAGGCTTTGGAAAAATTTTGAGAACAACCCTTCCGTCGATTCTCCGCAGAAAAGCCACTGAATTCATTTCATCCAGCTTTCTGAGCAACCTTAAAAAGGCTTGTTTAGTTTCCTGCGGCTGTCGAAGATAAAAAGTTGGAATATTATATTCTATTAGGGCTTCCTCTACCTGAAAATGTTCAGAGACGACGGTTCGCAACTTTTCGAAATTGTTTTGGGTAGGTGCGCTGTCAAATGTTGCGCTCATAATGTTAAGCCTTAACGTTTATTGTTGCTTTTATTAAAATAGGTTTTGGTGGAACTTTAATTGCCCTGTCTGTCACATGCAGGATTGAAACACGTTTCGGACATTTGGTTAAGATTAATAACTGTATTAGTGTAAATCTTAAATAGTGCAGCGTGAAAAGGATGCCCACATCCATTTTGATTCTTCCCTTTGCAGTTCAGACAGATAGCAAAGAAGTTTTCACTTCGAACATGGAGACTGCTTCAGTCCTTCTCTTGGCCGAAGCTAAAAGTAGAAAGCTTGGCTTCCTAGAGTCTTCGGAAAAAATAATGTTTGTATCTAAAATGCATTATCCTTTATGGCTTGTTCCCTTTGGGGGAAACTCCCTTATTTTAGACGGACTAGACACTTTCTCATCATCCATTACGTATCAAAAGTTACCCAGCCTTGAAACTTTCATTGAAGATGTTGAGCAGGGCGCATCTGTCCGAGAACAATTTAGACTTTCCCTAGAGAAGCATAAGAAAACTTTCAAAGAATTTGCTGGAAGCGTTGAGGTTAAGCTTGACGCTTTGATTTCCAGCAAGGAACTTTTATCGGCTATTTTTGAATATGTTAAGGAAGCCGCTTCTTTGCAGCCCAAGGAAAACGTCACGGTGACGCTTGTACCTCCTAAACTGGACGCATCCACAGCCGTGGAACGCGCCAAGCAAGTATTAAATCTCCACAGCAAGGCGCGCTCCGATATAATGGGTTTGGAATACGCAAAAAAGGTTCTAATGGAGACTGCAAGCTTTCATGAACAGATGATGATCAAAGAAGTAAAGTTTACTCAGGAATCTTACAGTAAGGAAATATCAGAGTTGCTGCCCGCCATAGAAGAGAAGGTTGGCCAGCTAGAGAAGGAGCGAGATGCTGAAATTGCTAAGATGAATAAGGCTCTCGAAAAAATGTTAAAGGGGAAGGAGAAGGAGAGGGAGAGACGTGAACGGGAACTGCAGAAGTTAGAACTGCAGAAAACTGACTTAACAAAGAAGCGTGATTTGCGAAAACGAAGAAATGACAAAATAGGTTTAGCCCGTTTAGAACACAAGATCAAATTGTGTGAAAGCAAAATTCGCGAAGTGAAAAAAAGGATACGCGACCTAACCGATTTTCTAGAAGAAACACGCAGACAAAATGAAGCTGACATTGAAAAATTAAGGCGCAGCTACCAAGAGCTAATAGACAAAGAAAAAAACAGAATCACCAGCTTAGAAGCTCAACGCGACGAAAATGTAATATCTAAACAAAGAGAAATGGATGCGCTTAAGCTTACAGCAAGCCAAATCGCAAACCAAATTGAAGAGCTTATGGAAAAGAAAAAGAAAATGGAAAAGGAACTGGAAGGGCTAGCATTACCTTGGCATATAGAAGATGTCTGCCTCGTGTGTTTGCCCTTTTACTTGGTAGGCTACAAAGCTGGAAATAAAACTCAAATACGGATATTTTCACCCGTCACGGTTTCAAGCCCTAAGGGTTTCCTAAATACTTTCAAAAGAACTCTGCTGGGTTTTACACCAGCCTCTAAAATAAGCCTTATTTTAAAGTTAAGATCCAAAGAAATTGATAAAATGTTGAATTTTGCATTAAAATCCAGAATGAAGTCGGATAAAGCTTTTGCTGAAGAATTCCGTTCTGCAACCGCCTCAGCCAACATTCTTGTTTCGCAAAGGTTTAAGGAAACGTTGACCGAGGGGTTGGAGGAGTTGAGGGCTAAGGGTTGGATAGGACAAAAAGAGATAGACACCATGGCTGAGTTGTATTTCTAGGAGGAAAATTTGGTGGCTGCCGAAGACAAGGTTGTTGAAAGGAAAATTCTTCTGAAACGTGTTTTCCCACGCCACCAGCTTTTTGAGATAGGTAGGAAGCTTGTCATCCCATATTTTGAACGTTTTGAAAACGCTTGGAGCATCGATGAGGAGCAAGCAGCTTTCGAAATTGCTTCTTTAATAAGCGATGCCCAGCTTAAAGAGGTTTTTGAGGAGCAAAAGCCTAGGAAGTGGGTTGTTTTTAGAGGTAAACATTATACGTTTGAAGATGGGTTTTTGTCACTTAAGGGTTCATGGGATATTATTCAGAGTAACCTTCAACAGATAAGGAAGAAATATGGAGAAAGCGGCATAGAAGTTTTAAAGGTTTTTCTCGAGGCTGTTGAAGGATGCAGCTTGAAGGATGTTTCTGAAAAACTGAGATGCCGTGTGGATCCAGCGCCTATAGTGGCTGACTTGGAAAGGTTGAAGATAATTGTTCCATTTTACGAAGGGGAAGGCTACAGAGAGTGGGGTGTTCTGGAAGAGGTTTCCCCTTTAATACGGTTGGAGTTGGGCTTGCCTTCCTATGAACGGGCGCCGAAGGCTCTCGAGGCTGCTCCGCCAAAAACTGTTAAGGTTGCGGAGGGGGAGGTTGACTATGTTGCTTTAGAAAGGCAGGAAATAGAAAGAATGGACGGCGAGTTAAATCAGTATTTGAGCGACTTGTTGAGGAACCGCCTTGAAGCCACGATAAAGTTTGGGAAAACCTTTTCCATAAATGCTTTAGCTGATTATTTAATGAAATTGTTTGGCTCCATTCTTTACTTTGACAGTCTTCTTAGCATAACCCAACAGTATGGTTTGGCAGATGTAGAAATAGTTCATGAACGGGGAAAGACTGGCATGCGAACCGGATGGAATCTCTCTCTTTTCGGCGAGCCTGGGACTGGTAAAAGTTTCTCCACTAGGGACATGATATTGGGCAAGTTGGACGCAAAAATTTATCCCCATGGTGTTCCTGGAAGAAACCGTTATGCTGGCGGCATGAGTCCAGCGCGTTTCATAAGAATAGGTCAGGCTTATGAGGGCCGTGTTTTTAATTTTATTGTTCCAGAGTTTAATGATTGGTTTAAGTATAAGGGGATGGTGGAGCCTCTAAAGTTGGCCATGGAGCGCGGTGTGATCAAGTACGAGCTCCACCGTGAAGTCATAGGACCCTACAAGTTCAGCGGCTTTTTTAGCGTTAATTATAATGTGGCAACTTTTGTGAGGGGTTATGAGGTGACTGTTGCGGATCCAAACTTCAATGCTATTGAGGATCGTATGCTTTGTAGGTTGCATAGGCTTACTAAACAGCGTTTTGTGGAGTTGGCTCAGAGTCAGATGAGGCTGGCTTTAGGTGAAATTGACATTGAGAAAGGCGCTAGGAAGATTAGGGATCATTTGGCTCTTGTTTATGCCATTGAGACTGGGCATCCGCTGGTTAGGGATCGTTTTCCACGGAAACCCGTTCTTATTACACCTAAGGCGTATGAGGTTGTTGAGAGGGCGCGTAATGCCATTTTGGAGATGATTCCAAGGGAGTTTGTGACTTTTTCTGCGCGTTTGGAGGATAGAGCCTTGCGTTTTGCGTGTTCAGCTTCGCTTCTAAACTATTTCCAGTCAGATTTGGAATATATTCCTGTAAGCGATGAGGCGCTTAGGTATGCTGTTCAGCTTTACGTTGAGGAGGCCTCTGTAAGGTCGCGTCAGGAGTTCATGCCTGAAGAGGTTTTAAGAAAGCTTGGTTTTTAACTTTGTTTCCGCAGCGCGTGTCTGACGGTTTTTTCTGTTTCTATGTGGAGTAGACGGTGTTGTTTTCCGCATATGGGGCATGTCCAAACCTGCGCTGTGTCAATTTCTTTTTTAGCCTTTTTTGGCGCTTCGAGTTTCTGTATTTCTGTCTCTTTCAATTTTTCTTCAGGCGTGATTGGCGAAATTGTCCAGGCTCTTTCAAGCAGGAAAAGGGTTATCATGGATTTTTCGTCGTCGCTTTTGCATAGAGTGACCAGGTGTTTTCCAGGGGCTGTTTTTCCGGCTGTTTCTTCGTAGGTTTTAATCTCGAAGTTTTCTTTTATGAATGGGGGAATCTCTTGGGGGTCTGAGGGGATTTTTCTGACCAGCCTATCGTTTTCGTCTACTTGGGTTAGGGATATTACATCGTAGAGCATGCCTTCCGTTGTGCTTTCTTGGAAGAGCATGCTGTTTCCTTCCAGTTGGGCGAAGCGGGTGCCTGGGGGGCATTTTAAGGCTTTGACTATGACTTTTTTGGCTTCAGCGTCTCTGCATATTTTAAATAGCCATTCTCCTGTTAGGGGGTCTTTAATGGTGTAGAAGTTGACTGGGCCTTTTCTCATTTGGCGGATGCTTAGATCGAACCATGCGTCTTCGGGGCGTGATTCCACCCGTTTTATTTTAATCTGTTTGAGAAGTTGCAAAGGGTTTCACCTTTTTGGCGTAGTGTTCTTTGAATCTGAGTAAAGATATTTAGGGCTTGAACTCAACCACTATCATCCCTCTGAGGTAGTCGGTTTTTTGGGTTGGACACCCTAACCCGTTTATGACACCCTCTATAAATTTGGCGAGCACCTCTGTGGCTTCCCATGTAAGGGCAGTTGAAATACACCTTAACCTAACAAGGTCTCCATCCTGCCTGACATCCACCTCGTTTAAATCCCACCTTGTTGATTCGAGAAAACTTTTCAATGCTTGGATGGGATTTTCAAATTTTTCTTTTAAGTATTTTCCATGTAGTTTTCCGCTTTCGTACCACTTTGCCTGCAGCTGCTCTTTCTCAGACTTGTAAACATTTTCAACCATGTAGTTTAGGGCGTCCAGAGGAACGAAGGCCCCGCCTAAAACCCTCTGGGCCTGCATAACCTCTAAAACTTCTGCTGCCTTCTCGGGGGTGTAACCCACTCTTCCTGTTTTAACGGCCATCTTTAACGTTTCCTCAACAAACTTGCTTAAGGATTCACCCCTCTTCCTTGAGATTTCCATGGCTTCTTCAATGACTTCTTCTGGAACATAAACAAGCCTTTTACCCTTAGCCATTGCTATCCTTCCTAATAGCCTCTAAACGAATGTTCCCCCTAAAAACTTCCCTTTCCGTAATATTGTAGTTGAAGGCTTCCAGGGCGCCCTCGAAGAAGGATGCTAGTAGAAAGGTATAAGCCTCTGAAAACCTTGGGCTTATAACGCGTATTGAAAGCTTATTCTCCGCCTCTTCTACGTTGAATTCGGGGGCGTTCCACATGAAGGCTTTCAAATCCCTTTTAAAAGCTCCTAAGGGGTCAGCCGTGCCGCTTGTGGCGTAGCGCTTAGCAAACCAAACTCCAGCCTCAAACCAGCTTTTTAGGATTCTGCTCTTTGCCTTCTCGTAGGCAAAATCAGCCATGTCATACCACAAGCTTTCCAGTCCCAGAATAAACCCAGCCTTCCTCGCTGTTTCCAAAACTCCCCTCTCCTCAATAACCCTTCCCAAATCTAAATCCATCTCCTCTGCTTTTAAAGCTAAACCGAAAACTTCGTTGACCAAAGCGTAAAGGCTGTAACCCCTTTCTTTGGCAACTTTGCTTAAACGGTCGATGAGGTCCTCCCTGGCCACAAAGGTTTTGCGCTTAGCTTTGCCCTCAAATAAGCCAGCCAACAAGCCCACCAGCAAACGTGAATTAATATGATAAAAACGTCCTTAAAAGCTTAAACTGGGCGTTCGGTTGGTTTGATGATATTTTTGGCTTCGGAGCTTTTGGTTTGGGCCGTTCGCGGCGCCTTTGTCCTTTTGCACTTCAGCGTCTGATACCGGGTTTTCTGTTTTATGTTTGTTATGTATATATTTACGTATATGTTTTTGTGTACAGTTTCTAGTTTGAGTGGGAGTTTGTACACTTTCCGCTTTTTGTTTTAGTTGTTGTTTGCATTAGGTATAAATATTAAGTTGACTTCAAGTCTTTACGCTGGTGAGGGTAAATAGTACTCTCACCGGGAAAAAAGTTTAAAGGAAAAGGGAATGGAAATGCAGTTGAAAAAAGCGTTAGTATCAACATTGCTTTTGGCGATTTTAGCGGTAAGCGTTGGAATCGTTGCAGTTCCAGTAAAAGCAGCTATTAGCGGTTCAGTAGCCGTTACAAGGCCTGACATGGTGGTTCCAGGAGGTGCCATTCAACTAGAAATTCCCTATGCTGACTTCTCGGCGACTGGTGGGACTATATATTTCTACTTTAGCAAAAACGATGATCCTGAGATCACGTCCGGAGATATTCGTTTGACTTCAATTAAGAGGACGGATGTTGTTGCTGAGATTGAAGATGACGATTTGATAACGATCTTTGTTCCGACAACTGTTCCTGCGTATGAGGATGGGTACTATGTTAAGGTGTCCGATTCGTCTACCGTTGGCGCAGGTGCGCTCGTATCAGATGAGACCGTTGTTGTTATTCCTGAAGAGGAATGGCCTACAATAACTGTGGATCCAACTTCTGGAACTGTTCCAGGCACCGTGGATGTGGAGGGCGAAGATATTCTGGCTGACTGGGGAATGGCTACTGCATACTTGTTCTGGGATGACTACGAGGAACCGATAGGGGATCCTGCTGGGTATTCTGTAAATGGGGAATTCACGGCGGAAGATGTGCCTATTCCAGAGGCTTTCATGGGAGCGCATAAAATCCTTGTTCTCCTTGAAAACAGTGATACTTTGGGAGCATTCGTTGACTTTACGGTGGAGCCTTCTGTTGAGGTTACTCCACCAGCTGACTTTAGCGTAGAGGCAGATAAACTTAATCAATTGGTTGCACTTGAGGCCCACGGCTTTCCAAAGGGCACCATAAAGGCAAACTCCATCAAATACATAGTCAAGGACTTTGTTACTGGAAGCACGGTGGATACGATTACGGCTGATCACGACGAAATTGACATTTGCGAAACTGCGGGCTATGAGGGCACATTTGCTCCCGACAATGCAACCCTCGACACAACGGTTCATTATGTGCCTGAAGGCACAATTGACCTACAATTCAAGGTTGACACTAAAACATTCACAATAAGTGATGCGTTGCTTTCTTCAGCGACTAGGGATCCTGGAAAGTTCACCGCTAAAATGGATGTAAAAAGCGGACAAATAGGCGACAAGGTAAAATTCTCAGCCATAGGATTTCCAGCAAACGTTAGTGTTACAATAATCTTTGAGGGCGACGTGGTAAAAGATATAGTTGGCGAAAAAGCTGACGCGAACGGTGCATGGAAATACACGTATACGCTGGCGGATCTGCCAGGAGGCAAATACACTGTAAAAATTAAGGATGTGAACAACTCTAGAATAAAGGTCATAGGAACATTTGAAGTTCTACCTTCAGTGACATTCTACGACGCTGCCACAGACGAGGATATAACCAGCACCCACGTTGAAGATGAAATCTACATTTTGGGAGACGGCTTCCCAGCCGGCGCTACAATCGACACAATCGTTATTGGAACAGGCAAGGTTGAACTTGACCCAGCCGTTGAAATCGATTATGACGGCCTATTCGACTCAGGCGTCTTCGCTGTTCCACACACAAGTGGAGGAGGAAAATCTGTTAAAGTTGCCATCAAAGGCGAAGACGCTGATGGCAAGGCATTAACCATAGAAAGCTCCATAGTAGTTGATCCAACACTGCAAGCCATAGATGTAGATGAGGAAACGGGATGCTTAGCGCTTAATGCTGACGGCGACTGGGAAGAATACACGACCGCCACAATATTCGGTGGAACAGTTATGAAAATCACTGGCATGGGCTTCCTCGCAGGCGAATCGGTAAAAATCACATTCTCAAGTGAAACCTTAGACTATGAGGCCACTGCAACAATAACCGATGGGGGCAAGGCAGACTCAGACGGCGACTTAGAAGTTGTATTCCAGGTGCCAACTGGACTCAAATTCTCGCTGGACGTGAATGACTGGGACATAGAGGTAGCGGGTTCCACAACAACCAACAAAGCAAGCGTATACGACACATATGGAAGCTACGTAGTAGTAACTGGTTTAGACGACACTCAAGCATGGCTATACTTTGGCTTAGAGGCTGACGGCGACCTAGACCTCACAGTTAATGTGGGAGACACAGTCAGAGTGGTCGGCGTCGGCTTCGAAACAAGAAGCCTAACACTGATGGTTGAAGACATCGAAGTTAAGAAAGTAACCTCAAAATACGGCTACTTTGACACAACAATCGTGATTCCAGAACTACAGCGTGGCACATACACACTTGTAGAGGACGCTACAGATGCGGAAAGCGGAGAGTGGGATGTAGAGTCTAAAGTAACCCTTTCAACAAGTAGAGCCGTGCCTGGAGCCACTGTTACAGCGTCAGGCACAGGCTTCCTAGAAGATGAAGATACCGACATCCTATGGCCTGGATTACCAAAGCTAGCCACAGCAACAGGCGACGAAGACGGATCTTGGACAGCAACCTTCACAGTTCCAGATGTATCACCAGGAACTTACACAATAACCTTCGATGCTGAAGACCTACCGCATGAAGATGATCCCCAATTAACCTTCTACGTGCTTGGGCCGCTCAGAATCGTTTCCCTAAGCCTTCCAAGCGAAGTCTACAACGGCTCCTCGGTGACAATAACCGTTAACGTGCAAGACTTCTTCGGCATGGCCGTCACAGGCGCAACAGTCACTGGAAGCGTAACCCCACCAGGCGCAGCAGCAGCATCCCTAACCTTCGCTGAAACAGCATCCGGCATATATAGCGCCACATACGCTGTTCCAGCCACAGCTAAAGAGGGCTCCTACCTAGTCTCGGTTAAAGCATCCAAACCAGAGGCGGGCGGAGACGCAACAGCCAGCGGAACCTTCTACGTAAGCCTAAAAATGCCGCCAGCACCACCAGTGGACATTTCAGCCATCCTAGCGGCAGTGAAATCCGTAACAAAAGACGTCACAGCCCTTTCAGGATCAGTTTCTAAACTATCCACAGACCTGTCAGGACTAAAAAGCGATGTTTCAGCCCTATCAAGCAGCGTTTCAAGCCTGTCAGGTGACGTTTCAGCCCTATCACGCGCCCTAGCAGACCTCAAAAGCACAGTGGCAGCAATACCCGTCATACCAATAGAACTCATCTACGCAATACTCATCATCTCAATCATAGCAGCCATAGCCGCAATAGCAGCCATAATCTTCATATACAGAAAAATCGCCTCATAAACGCCACACAAACCACAACCCCCCATTTTTTATAATTTCAAACCAAAACCAAGCGCACATTTTATAAAAATTTGGAAAAGTTAATAAATTCAAAGCATTCCACTCTTTATGCAAAAGAGGAAAAAACATGAATAAAAAAATCTCAGCAATCTTTCTCATCATGCTTATTGCAAGCTTAGCCCTCACTTCTCTAACAGCCAAAGCTCAACAAGAAGACTGGGAAGCAAAATATAAAGCACTCAAAGCCGACTACGACAACCTACTCGCCGCATTCAAAATTCTAAACAACAGTTTCACCATGCTAAAAACCGAGGTTGAAAACCTAAAATCCACATTCAACGACCTAACAACAGGAATGGAGAAACTAGCAGCCGACTACAACAAACTAAAAACAGACTACGACAAACTAAAAACAGATTACACATCACTAAGTTCCGACTACGCGTCACTAAGCTCCGACTACGCCTCCGTCAAAAGCCAACTAAACACAACCACATTATACATGTACATATTCCTAGCAACAACCATAATCCTGCTGGCCGCACTAATCACAACCCTAATAGTGAAAAGGCGTAAACAAACAGCACCGTAAGCACAGCCTAAAACAGAGCCACAAGCACCTAGCAAAGCTAAATATTCCAACACCCGCGCATAAGCCAAAGCTAAACTGATCAAACTGTTATGCTATCACTTGTCTCCAAATTTGCATCCGGATCGTAAACCCACCCATTTTTAGAGGCATCCTCAACAGTGAAGGTGAAAAACCCCACTCGCACGCCGTACAAATTTAGACTTAAAAGTCACACGCCCATAAGCCCTCGCACCCCTAACTGGATTACCATAAGCATCAACTCGCGCGCTACCGCAGTCGCAACAAGAACGCTAGTTATTAAAATGCACTTTTCCAAATTGTTCCAAAACCTACGCTTACATCATTCGAAGCATAAAATGTTCAGCATGGTTTTCTCGTCAAGCTTTCTTACAAACCTATTCTTTGGAACAAGAATAAAAAGTTCAAGTGTGGCATTAACCTCCGCCCTGTTTAAGTGTCCACCAAGACACCTAAATTCCTCATCTGCCAAAGCCGCATGTACATGTGATACTAATTTATTTTCACGGAATGCCAAACTTCCTTTGAGGCTTACAACCTCAAAAGGCCCACTAAACTTTTTAACTAAATATTTGCCAGCCTCCCTCGGGTATGTAAAATATGCCAACTCAACATTCTTCAACATTCCAAGCGCACAAACTATTATTCCAGAACCTAAGCCATACTCCTCCGCTATTTTCTCCAAATTGCCAAAAAGATCCTCCCCATCATCCATCCTTACCAAAATCAAATCACCCGACCTCATCGCCTCCATCCAGCACCCTCCAAACACATCATCGCAACTTCAACATTATAAATAATACCTTTAGAAAATTAAAAGTATTCAAAAATAGGTAAATGTTAAATTGCCATGAAAACAGTAATGATCGTTGTAGGAACCCGCCCGGAAATTATCAAAATGGCGCCTCTCATTAAGGCATTGCAGAAGGATGAAATCCCCTTATTTCTTGTTCACTGCGGTCAACACTATGATTATAACATGTCCCAACAGTTCATTGAAGAACTTGAACTTCCAAAACCCGACCACGGCTATAAAGTTAAAGCGTACTCTCAAGGAGAACAAACTGCACGCATAATCGCTCATATGGAGCAACTGCTGAGGAAGAAATCGCCAGCGCTGATTCTAGTTGAGGGAGATACAAATGGGGTTTTAGCAACAGCCTTAGCGACAGTTAAGCTTAAAATACCCGTAGGACATGTTGAAGCCGGATTAAGAAGCTTTGATTTACGCATGCCCGAAGAGCACAACCGTCGGTTGACAGACCACATATCCACCTACCTATTTGCACCCACGAAAATGGCTGAAAACAACCTGAGAAGAGAATCTGTGTGGGGTAAGATCTACGTTACAGGAAACACAGTTATAGATTCCGTAGCCCAATATCTTCCAGTAGCCGAAAAGAAGTCCAAAATACTTGAAAAAATCCATTTTAAAGATTTCGCCCTCGCAACCGCACATAGAGCAGAAAACGTGGACAACCCAGCGGTTCTTAAAAATTTTGCAGAAGCCTTCGAAAAAGCTTCCATACCGGTTGTTTACCCCGTGCACCCCAGAACAAGAAAGAGGCTGAAACAAAACAGGATTTATGCTAAAATTAAAAAGTCAAGAAACATACAGGTGCTTCCACCAGTCGGCTATCTTGACTTCCTAATGCTTATGAAAAAATGCAAACTAATATTGACCGACTCAGGAGGCATACAGGAAGAAGCAACAGCCCCACAGATAAGGAAGCCTGTTTTAGTTTTGCGCCTTTCAACAGAAAGACCGGAGGCTGTTGAAGCTGGATTCGCAAAAGTCGTTGGCACCGAAAAAAAGAATATACTGGACGCCATGGAAGAAGCGCTAAATAATTCGAAAGAGTTGCCAGTAAATTCTCCCTACGGAAATGGCGATGCAGCCGAGAAAATCGTTAGAATAATCAAGGATGAAGTCTCTTAACACAAACTGTTAAGAAATGTAAGTGATTTTCTTATTCTCTCCTTTCCGCATTTCTTCAGCTTGCAAGGCTCTTTTTTCCTCAATTTTCTGTAAACGGGCAATCATGCTCTCAGCCTTAGCAATTTCTTCATCCAAATCTGACAAGGCAACATTGATGTTTAAAATCTTAAGTAAGACTTCTAAAACGCTTTTAGCCGCCTTTGGATCAGGTAAATATCCGCGAGTCTCCCCTAGAAGGCAGATGGCTTCAATTTTTCTGAATGGCGCTAAACCCAAAATCAGCCCAGCGGTGCCGACAATTGGGCTTCCCATGGGGCTTATTACCGCGTTAGCCCTTAACGCGCGATCTAGGAGGCTTTGGCTGGTGGCTGCAGCTATAACTTTAGGCTTGTCTTTTGTTTCCATTCTGTAGCCGCCTAATGTTATAACCAGCTTTACACCATACCGTTCAGCCAAATCTAATATGCTGTTGGAAATTTCATATTGCCCCTCAATAGTTTGCGCTTGACTGTCCCCTGTGAAAAGGATTAGGTCGCTTTCTCCCCTTTCATTCTTCCAAAAATAGAAGACGCCACGTAAAAGTCTAACGTTTCCTTTGCGGTTTACAATAACAAAGTATGGAAAGTGTGGTGAATAAAGGTATGCAAACCTCTGAGCTTTTAACTGCTTAATTAGGTAGCTGGCAGCAATCTTGCCAACAAGCCCAAGCCCGGGCAGTCCCTCAACCATAATGGGGTTTTTTAACTCGACTTTTACAAGTTCTTTAATGAATGTCTCCTTCAATTTATCACGCCTCCCTTTTTAAAGCCATTCTATACTCTAAGTATTTATCGTCTGGCGAAAACTTTGGAGGGTGGGGCACACGGACAACTCCGCCGCAATAAGGACATTTATCCTTTTTCAACGTATACTTTCCGCATTTTACACATTTCCTTAAAAGCCAAGCCACTACTTCTCCCTTCTAAACACTCCTTGCCCGCCCGCCTTAACAACATTTGACACAACGTTTTCTGCAACCCTTTGTAATAGCGCCTCCGCATGCTTATAGTTATCGGCTAAAACTTCAATACAGTATTTTGGCGCCGCCACCACGTAAAACCTAATCTTTGAATCTCTTGCTTTCTCAGATCTTCTAGCATTTAAGAAAGCTTCTTTTATGATTTTAACTCCATCAGGTTTTAGGCATCGAAGCTCCACTATACCCTTAATTTTAACCATCGGTAGGCGTATTCTCTCTTTTGCGACTTCAGCGAAAACCCTTGCAAGCTCTTCAGCTACGCCTATTTTTGTCAAAACTTCCACGCCGTCTTTAACAGCCTTTTCAAAGCCCTCGTACAACCCATATTCTTTTTCAACAAGTGCTCCAGCTTTTTCATAAACTTCTTCAACAGATAAGCCAACCTTTTCAGCCACGCTGCGCAGCAGCGCTTCAGCTTTTCTTTCCCTTTTCCAAGAAAGCATTTTCTCTATTTTTTCCCTCTTGGTAACCCTTCTTAAGGATAGGTCTATGTGGCCCTTTTCAGCGTCAACACGTAAAACCTTTAAAACAACCTTCTGCCCTTCTCGGACAAAATCTCGGATGTTTCTAATCCAAGACGATGATACTTCAGAAATGTGGAGAAGGCCTCTTTTATTATACTCGTCGAGCCTTACATAAGCACCGTAATCGGTAACAGTCTCCACAGTGCCTATGACTAAATCGCCGACTTCAGGCCACTCCGGTCTTTTTAAAGCCATATCTCTTCATCTCTCACTCAAAAACTGCAACTATCTCGCCCTTAATTATCGCTTTCCCGCCAGAGGGTTCAGCAAGCTCAGCTCCGCAAACGTTACAGTTAACCCTATTCACTGCGTGGCTGAAAATCATCTGTTCATTACCACATTTCAAGCATTTAACTCTTAAAAAGTTGCTCCTAGGCCTCGGAATAAGCTTCTCCCACTCAGCCATAAACAAGCCTCCATCCATTTAGGCAATGACAAGCTTCCTTAATCTGATGCCCTCCTTATGCCTTGTGTATCCGCAAACTTTACATTTCAACTTCAAAGTCTGCTTCTTAGTGGTTTTGGCAAACTTCCGCTGGAGTGGATACTTTTGTCCTCCATAGCCCTTTTTTTCCCGCTCATGGTGCCTTTCACCCTTAGCCAAAGCTCTTCGCTTCCCAGCCTTATAAAGCGAAACGGTGTGAATTTGGTACGTTTTGCAACGAGGGCAATACGTTCTGATCTCCTTAGGCACATTCAATTTAATCACTCTCTTAGCTTTCCATAAAGAAAACGCACGCACACTTATACTTTTTCCAACAGTAAGCTTTACATTAAGCAGAAAGATTTCTTCAAAACTGTTGGTTTCACTTGCAAGCACTAAAGCCAACTACGTGAAATAAGCTTAGAAAAAGGCTGAGAACCTATTTGATTTCGATTTTTTCAGCTAAACCTTGTTTGACGAGAATTTTGGCGTTTTCAATGGGTATTGAAGCAACATCCTCGGGCTTATAAGGTCCGTAGGTCTTCATGTCCAGTCCAATTATTTCAGGAACTTCTCCTAAAAAGCGTAAAACAGCCATTTTATGGCTAACTTTTAATTCTGCGGTGCTTTCTTGGAACATTGCCTTAATGAAACTTTGGTAGGACTCGGTTAAGGGCAATAGCTCCAAAATCTTTTTATCTTCCACAGCTGTCAACGGCATTGAAAGTTTTTTATCTTCAGCGGTTTTTACAACTAATTTCCTATAACGTATTTTTATTAAATCATTAAGCATGCGTTTAACATTTTGTTCCTCAATTTTGAGGAGATATGCTTTTGCTGTCTTTTTGTCAAGCATTCTGGTTTCTTCTTCAATTTTTTTTAGATATTCTGCAATTTTTGAGATGAAATCTTGAGGAAGCTTCTCAAGTTCTTTGCTTTCAAGTTCCCTTTTCCAAACCTTGTAAATTTCTTCATACATTATTCTAGAACCTCTGCTTTGTTCTTGCAGATAAGCAAAACGGCTGCTGATGTGGGCAGTTCAACTTTTTGATTTTTATAGGGGCCAAGGGTTTCATCGTTTAGCCTAAACTTTGGGGCGTCAGACACGTATACTGTTACTGTGCCTTTCTTAAAAGCTGTAGCACTCTTAAATGGGTCAAAGGTTTCAATTTCCTGTATGGGTAGCCATGTCTTTTTAAGTCCGGTTTTACCATGCAATGTTTCGGGTAACCTGATTAAACGGTGCGTGTCTGTTGTAACCACCGAATCGATTTTTGCGGACTGCATTTTCACTACGTATTCCGCTATTTTTCTCCAAGTTTCTAAACCGATGCCTCTAACGCCTCCCAATGTTCCAGAATTTATCCAACTTTTTAAAAGCGTATCTTTGTTCTGGGCTATTATTTTTGCAGTGTTCTGCTTGAGTCCAATTTTCCTAAAATTCTCCTCGCCTGCTCTGAGAATGAAGTTTATTAGCTCCGTGTTTAAGCGTCTGTTCCATCCATAATTGTTCCGCCGGAGACCTATCCACATTTTTGTTCCTTTTTTGCTTGTATACTGCGGTATTACTTCGAAACCTAAACACGTTACGTAATCAACTATTTCTTTTCGCGCGGCGGCATCAAGAGTTTTGACAGTTTCGCTCTCGATTTGAACGTGATAACCGCGGTGTCCTGAAAAGAACAATTGTATTTCTTTGTCAGAAAAGCCGAAGTCGCCCTTAAGCATGTCCAAAAGTTTTATCGTCTCTGCTTTTGCCGCTTCTAAACATGCTTCGCATGGCCATGTAACCACGCTGAACTTTTCGCTATTGCAAATCGGGCAACTTTCAGGGGTTAATCCCTTCCCAGAGAAGTTGCAGTTACCACAAGTCCATTCATCGTGAATTTTATCACAGCCCGTGGGTATGTGGTCTGCGTCGATGTCAAAAATTAAATCCGCACCTAACCATCCCTTCTTATCCATTTCAGCTTCTGGATTTTCGTAATAGGCGCAAGAATAGTAAGCATCCGTTGGAGGGGAGTCCCCTAAAAATCTCTTTAGTTCGTCTTGAGTGCTGAAACTTTTGTGGCGAAGCATATAGCCTTCAAACAAAATGAAGCCGAACTCACGTTTTCCCATCTCTGGCAAAATTTTTGGGATATAATCATGCTTATAGTAATCTTTAAACAGGTTTTGAATAAAGATTTGAGATTTCAGGTTCATTTCTTATTTGCCTCATAAGGGGCAGGTTAGCCATAAGACTTTTCAGTTTACTTTTGCCTTTATCCGGATGAGCTGGTTGACGTTTTCATTTTGAGGCTCCTTTTGTAAAATTTCAATGGGTGGCTTATCGTTTTGCATAATTCGTTCTGGCTAACGCAGACTCCGTGAGTCTTTAGCGTTTCGCATCTCGGTGGAGTGTAGCGTGTTCTTGATCCCCTTTCTCCAGCTATGTGTTCCACTTGGTATCGGGTTAAGCGTTCTTTGAAGTCTGAGGCTCCTTTGAAAAGTTCGATTATATTTTCTATGGGCATTCCTATGTTTATTAAGAATGATGTTAGAGTGAATCTTCCAATATGGGATAAATGATGCCCTTTGGATGCAGCTTCATACAGGGCTTTTATGCATGGTGGAAAAACCTCTTTTCTTACCGTTTTCGGGATTCCTTCTATTTCGGCTTTGCCCACTTTTTCAAGGGTTAAGTTTTTCAGTTTTTCTACGGTTTCCGTTATTTTTTGCGGCAGTTTTGGGAGCTCTTTTATCTCTAAACGTTTTTCTATGTACTTTCTAACTTCTTCGCTTAGCAGTCTGGCTGTCTCGTTTTTTGTTAAGTAGACATTTCCATTCGCTAATGATCGGTTTACTAATTTCCATTTTTTATCTCTCAGGTTTGTTGTGTTTCTAAGGTAGTCTGTGAAGTGTAATTTGAACTCGTAAGGGGCAACCGTTTCCTCCGCATTTACCACTGCAATTTTCCATTGGAAATTCTTTGCCACTGCCAAAATTTTTTCTCTAGTTTCCAGTTTTAAATCGCTGTATGTTTGCTTTGCTTCTGCTAAGGCGTACCTTCTCTTTATGAAGGGGCTCTCAGTGGCTGCCGCAAGCATTATTGCTGTTGGAAAGGATAAGATTTCTATTTCTTCGTTTAAGGGTTTTCTACTTACCATAACGTATAAGATAGCTTCTTCTACTCTTTCCTTGGCGCGATCCAAAATTTTGGCGTATTCCACGTTTGCCAAGTCTTCAACTTTTAAATCTAGGGTTTTTACGTATTCTACAGCCTCTTTTAGGAACGGGTATTTCGCCAAGTCGTTTTTTGTGAATTTGATTGTTGTGAGCTGCATTTTTTCACTATGCTGTTTCTATTCTTGGCGCCAGATAGAAGGTTAGTTTTCCTTCTTTTGCCTGTTGGAAGTCTAGTTTTATCGGCATGTCTGTTGAAAATTCGAGTGTTGCTATGTCTGATGTTGCAGATGCCGCCTTAATAATTTCTGAAAGATAGCTTAAGCTGAAAGTAGCCTTTGACGGTTCCTTTGCTTCAAGGTCTAACAGTGCGTCGCTTCCCTTTTTTATTTCTATGGTTGCTCCCATTAGGTCGCCTGTTGCTTGGAAGACAAGTTTTTCAGAGTCTGCCTCTATTCGGACGTGGTCGCTTACGAGTTCAGCGTCCTCCATGGCTTGACGTAATCCGCTTGTAGTGGCTTTAGCCCTAACGTTAAATGTTATTTTTGGTGTGGGCACTTCTTCTTCCGAGGCTTCAAGGGTTGGCATTGTAAAGTTTCGCGTGTATTTCCCAGTTATTTTCAATTGTAAACGTCCTGTTTTCTCGTCGAGAGCAAGTTCCACAACTTCGTCCTTGCCCGCTCTTTTTAGCAGTTTAAGGAGCTCGCTTATGTTTATACACATTTTTGACGGTTCTGTGCAGATATATTCCTCAAAAACGGTTTTTGGCCATTCAAAATCCACCATGGCGACGCGAGAAGGATCCATTGCCCTAAGCTTCAGGCTTTCAGGTGTGATCTGAAAGGTAGCTTCGTCTACAAGGATGGATATAGCTGTTGCCATGTCTCTTAAAAGTTTGGCGTCTGAAACTTTAAGTTTGAACATTTTTCTCCCTTTTAATGGGTAATGTTTTACTGTTATAAAACTTTACACACTTAAACATAATGCCGAATCAAGCTTTTTGAATAAAACGAAGATGGATAATTTTTAGCTGTATTCTCTGAAAGTGTATCCGCATTTTGTGCAGCGTAAAAACTGGGTTGAAGATTCGTCGGCGCCTCTTGTCTGCACCTGCCAAACATACGCTAGGTTGTTCCCGCATTTTGGGCATTCAACTCGAACCGTGGGAAGCGTACGCAGTTTTTGTTCTTCCTTGCTTATGACCGCTACGAGTTGTTGGGGGTTGTGCTGTATGACTTTTGCAACCTTGGGTGCTGCTTCATCGCTTACCATACTTTTTTTGTAGTTGCATTTTGGGCAAGTTAGGGTGAAGGATGCTTTTTTCTCCGTTCTCCCCTTCTTAGGCACGAGGCGCGTACCACATTTTGGGCAAAATTCCATTGTTTTTTGCCTCGATCTTCGTTTGTTTTCCCTTAGCATGGTGTCTTTTAAACTTTTTCTTGTAACAATTAAGATTTGGACTGCATGATGCTAAGTCCAGATGCAATCAGGTGTGCCACGCGGAGTGCTTCTGGTATATGGCTTCTAGTCGAGGTCAATTGCAGAATTTTCCTCGCGTCTTCCTCGCATATTCCTGATATCTGCATGTAAATCTTCTTCTCTTTAGCTCTAACTGGCACTTCAAATATTTCTCCAGCGTTAAGAACGGCTTTCCAGCGTTCTTCGCTTTTTGGAAGATTCTTCAAGGCTTTATGAATCTCGTTAAAGTTTGGTTTTTCACGGGTTACAGCTATCACTGGAAGTTCTGTTTTGGCATTAAGCCTTTTAATGTCAACAACATTAAATCCTGCAAAGGTTATTCCGTTAAGCATTATAATCCTCAACTGCTTGTAATGGGGAGAATTTAAAATCATAGAAGCAATCTTATCTGTAGCTTCAACCCCGTCAACCCTAACCTTCGTATGCATAACACCGTCAAGCCAGTATCCGCCGCGGAAAACCACTCCAACAACAGGCACAAACCCGCTTGTGCGAGGCTTAAAAACTCCATCATCAACGCCGAGAACACGAATTTCAGGCTTAATTACGCGAAGTTTATGCAAGCCAAAACTTCCCCCAGCACAACAGAACATAAGGAAAAACTTGTTATAAGTTTAGCGAAAAGCTTGCGTAAGAAAGAAAATTTAAAACTTCCGACAACACCAAATTAACCAATACAGAATATTAACGTGGAAGACATGGATAAGGTGAAAACTGTTAGCACATTTTTAATCTTTCTAGGAGCCCTGCTGATAATTCATCATGTTATATTTTGGCAGAGACCTTTCGACATGGCTGACATGCTGCACCATGAATTCTTTGAAGCCATTTTATTCACGGCGGGCATAACACTGCTGATAGCAAAACGCCTCAACAAAGCAAGAAGGGCTTAAAAATGAACATTATAATCCTTAACGGAACCATAGTCACAATGCGGAACGGCGAAATCATCCGCGATGGAGCTGTCGTCATTGAAAACGGCACTATAATTGACGTTGGAGAAACCCACGAGATAAAAAGAAGATATGCAAAAGGGTATGAAAAGATAGATGCCAAAGGCAAGATAGTCATGCCCGGGCTTGTTAACACCCATCAGCACGCTGCCATGAGCCTGCTGAGGGGATATGCAGACGACTTGCCCCTTCAAGAATGGCTTGAAAAATGGATATGGCCCATAGAAGGGCACATGACTGCAAGCGATATCTATGTTGGTGCGCTGTTAACGGCGGTTGAATCAATCATGGGCGGCACAACAACAGTAAACACGATGTACCATTACATGCCAGAAGAGAATGAGGCAAAAGCCTTCGCGGATGCTGGCCTTAGGGGTGTTGTGGGTCACGTTTGCTTTTCATGGCGAAAAAAAGAAGACAGAAAAGCCTTGGAAGATTTAGCTAGAAACTGGCATAACGCTGTGGGAGGGCTTATCCGCGTAAGCGTAGACCCCCATGCGCCTTACACAGTTGACCCGGAGTACATGAAGGAACTAAAAGAATTACAAGGCGAGCTTAACGAAAAATACGGTTCGGAAAAAGCGCCGATAATATGGCATATTCACGTTGCAGAAACAAGCGATGAGCCGGAGAAAATTCGGAAATCCTTCAATATCAGGTTAAAAGGAAGCGTCTTTGAATACTTGGATTCTTTAGGCGTTTTAGACAAACATGTTATTGCGGCGCACTGTGTTGCCTTAAAAGAAAGAGACATGGATGTTTTGAAAAGTAGGGAAGTGAAGGTTTCCCATAATCCCATATCAAACCTTAAGCTTGCTTCAGGCATAAGCCCTGTTCCAGAAATGCTAAGCCATGGCATAACGGTTTCCTTAGGCACAGACAGCCCATGTTCAAACAACACGGCTGACATGTTTGAGGTGATGAAAACTGCGGCTATACTCCATAAAGGAGTGAATAAGAATCCAACGTTGATGCATGCGCAGCAAGTTTTGGACATGGCGACTTTGGGCGGCGCGAAAGCCCTCTCTCTAGATAGGGAGATAGGCTCAATAGAGGTTGGCAAAAAGGCAGATATAATCATCCTCAACTTTGCTAAGCCGCATCTCTGCCCAATATATAATGAGATAAGCCACCTAGTTTACGCTGCTAAAACAGCGGATGTTGAAACGGTTATAATAAACGGTAAACTGGTGATGGAGAACAGAAAATTAACAACTTTGAACGTTGAAGAGGTTATGGAGAAAGCGGAAAAGGCCAAAAACCTCCTTTTGGAACGGCTTAAACGCAACGTTAAATAGTTAAGCTGTAAAATTGCATGAAGGAAAGGTGTGTATCCTGTGGAAAATTTCAAAGTTAAAGATGAAAGTTTAGCCTCTAAAGGGAATCTGCAAATAGGATGGGCGTCGAAGCATATGCCTGTTTTGAACCAAATTAAAAAGAGATTCAGCGAAGAAAATCCTTTCAAAGGCGTAATGATTGGTGCATGCCTGCATGTAACGAAAGAAACTGCTGTTCTGGTGGATGCTCTCTTGGCTGGTGGGGCGGAAGTTGCGCTTTGCGGTTCTAATCCGCTTTCAACTCAAGACGATGTCGCAGCGGCCCTAGCTGAAAAGGGTGTGCATGTCTTTGCATGGCGGGGACAAACAACCGAAGAATATTACTGGTGCATCGAAAGAGTCATAGACTTTAAACCAGTAATAACGCTTGACGACGGCGCAGACCTGGTAAGCACCTTGCATAGCAAAAGAACCGAAGTGCTGCCAAATGTTAAGGGAGGCACGGAAGAAACAACAACAGGCGTTTTAAGGCTTAGAGCCATGGAAAGGGCAGGCGCCCTCAAATACGCAATAATAGCCGTGAACGACGCTTACACAAAATACCTTTTTGACAACCGCTATGGAACTGGCCAAAGCACCATAGACGGCATCCTAAGAGCCACAAACATTCTTTTAGCCGGTAAAAATTTCGTTGTATGCGGCTACGGCTGGTGTGGAAGAGGAACAGCCATGAGAGCCAGAGGAATGGGCGCAAACGTGATAATAATAGAAGTGAACCCCTTAAGGGCCCTTGAAGCCGTGATGGATGGATTCCGCGTAATGCCCATAAGCGAGGCCGCAAAGACAGGCGACATCTTCGTAACAACTACAGGCGACATAAATGTGATAAGAAAAGAACACATGCAAAAAATGAAGGACGGAGCAATCCTCGCCAACAGCGGCCACTTCAATGTGGAAATAAACCTGAAAGACCTCGAAGAACTCGCAGTTTCAAGAAAAATAATAAGACCTAACCTTGAAGAATTCACATTAGAAGATGGCAGAAAGTTATACCTCCTAGCAGAAGGGAGGCTTGTAAACCTTGCAGCCGCGGAAGGGCACCCCTCAGAAGTTATGGACATGTCCTTTGCAAATCAAGCTTTAAGCGTAGAATACATAGTTAAGTCTGAAAAAATGCCCCCTAAAGTTTATGCTGTGCCAAGGGAAATTGACGAGACAGTGGCGAAATTAAAGCTTGAAGCCATGGGAATAAAAATAGACATGCTGACAGAAGAGCAGAGGAACTACTTGGCAACATGGGAGATGGGAACAATTTAACACAACTATATCTAAAAACATGGTAAAATTTAAAAGGAGAACGCAGTAACATGGCTTATGCGTGGTGATGTATAAATGGTTAGTAAAGATCAGTCCATAGGAGGAGCCATATTCATCGTCTGCGTTTTAATAGCAATCCTCTACGTGGTTACACTCTTCTTCCCCGGATGGCTGTCAACGTTAGGGCTCAAAATTTCAGAAGCCGACATCAGATTCTGGGCTGTCGCAGTTCCCGTATTCATAGCCTTCATCGCTGTTATGGGTATAGGCGCATGGATAGGCTGGACTATGGCTACAACACCTCCGCCAAAGCCGATAGAGGAAATCACAAGCGAAATAGAAGAGGAAAAGAAAGAGGAGAAGGAAACAGTCGAGGAAGCTGCAGAGGAGAAAAAACCCGAAAAGACTGAAAAGAAAGGCAAAGGCGAAAAGTAACCTATTCATAACAAACATTTTAAAGGCAAAAGCAGCGCAACATAGAGGCGGTTAGATGCCCCTAACATTACCATTTTTGAGAAGTGAAAAGACGATTGCTCCTTAGTCTAATGATGAATTCGGAATAAGTGTTCTCGCTACTTTTATTATAAGTAAGCTACGGTGCCGCCAATTTTTTGAGGTATTCCGCCCCCTCTGCGTAGCCGGAAGCTATGAGAACGTCGCCCACTTGAATTTTTGATTCAGGCTTAGGCCTTACGCATTTGCCTTCCCTTTTTATGGCTAAAACCCACATTCCGGTTTCCTCTGGGATTCGGGCTTCTCTTAAGGTTTTATTTATTAGTGGGGAATTCTCAGTTACAGGCGTATAAGTTATCGTCTCTTCAGCTTCTTCTATGGTTAACTTTAGTACCGGGTGGGGTTCTATGCCTCTTAGGACCACTTCTGCTATTTCTGCAGCGGCGTCGGCTATTTTTTCAGCCACAACGCCTAGCCTTATCAGCCCTAAGAATCCCTTAGCTTCCTCTTTTTTGAATCCGCTTGAAAGGACTAGAAGCTCAAAATCCGTGTGCAATTTGTCAACATACTCTTCCAGTTTTTGAACTTCTTCGGCTAACTCTTTGCTGTTAAGTAACAGTGAAGAATAGGCTAGGTCAATCATAAGCTCCGAAGTATCTTTAAGCTCTGCTAGCCGTTCAACTATTTCTTCAAATTTTAGCTTGCGCTTTCCAGACACCTTTAGCCCTCCAGATTATCCTTTCTTCCTTCGCAGAACTCTTTAAACTCTATTAAGCCCTCCGGGGTGCCGCGAGCTATAAGAACATCCTCAGCCTTGATTTGTTCGCTTTCCTTTGGATTGATTATCCAATCTTTATTTCGAAAGATGGCGATTATATCGATGCCCATTCTCGGAGCTAATTTAAGTTCGCTTATGCGCCTTCCCACGAGAACCGAAGCCTCGTGTACCTTAGTTTTTATCAAGCGTTCCAGAACCCTTTCGAAAATTTCACTTACAATGGGGTGCACCCCAATGTTCTGTGTAACTATCGCAGCTATATCGGCGGCTGCGTCTGAGATTTTGTCTGTGGCGGAAGCCACTGTGGAAACGCCCACCAGAGCTTCAGCGTCCTCAGCGTCTCTAGCAGCCACCATTGTCACTATATCTAAAAGGTAGGCTAACGTGTCAACGCGTTTCTCAAGCTCTAAAACGTCCTCTGCAAGCTCTTTGTCATTAAACAAGGCAGCTGAATAAGCCAAATCAATCATAAGTTCAGAAAGGTTTTTCATTTCTAAGAGGAGCTCTCGAACGGGTATGGGCTTGTATTCTATTTTTTCAAAGTGAGGCATAGCGTTAAGGGCGCTCCGAGCAAAATATTGAAACAACAAATATTTTAACCCTATCTTTGCGTTCTAAATTCCAGCTAGTAAAACTAGTGCGGCAAGCAGAGAAATTGTTGTTATACTGTCTGCAAAAGAGCTTTCAATTGGAATTTCGAAATTATCCGGGTCTAAACCTTTTTGGTAAGTTAAAATGGCGACCGAATACGATATTATGATAATGAATGATGCAGCGATAATGTTAGCTATGAACAGAAGAGCTGTGAACTTTAAAAGGTTTAGCGGATTGAAAAGCCCCTGGATTACTAATGCTAGGATGGAATAGGCAAGGTACATAACTAAAGAGGCTGCCCACGCTCCTGAAATTTCTGTCAAATGATTTTTGACTGAGGAAAAGGATGATTTAAGCGTTCCGAGTGCAAGTTTTGTTGTGGCTGTAGAGCCCACAGAAGCCCCAACATCGCCAATGGTGTCAATTAAAGCTGGGTAAACCACATACACTGGATAACCTCTATAAACTTCTTGTCTTCCACGTAAGGTTTCATCAACCTTGCCTAAGGTGGCGCCAGCCACGTTAATTATAAAGGACACAAAAATAATTGTGAGAAAAGACTCCTTAAGGGTTTTAATGAACTCTGCCTCCCGCCTATTCTTAACAAAAAAGTGTGCCGCAATCAATAGCGAAATCAAACCCACTAAGACTAAGAAAAACCGTGAAAAATAACTATCCATTAGGAAAAGGTTTAAAACTGAAATGTAAATTGCCGTGATAAGAAGGTCAGCCACCGTAGATTCTATGGGGTACAAAATTATATCAGGGTCTAAGCCGTGCTTGAAAGAAAGGAAGGAAACAGTTAATGTTAATGGGGAAATTACAAGCAACGCTAAAGCCATCGTCGCAACAACAATGCTTACAATATTTAAAAGGTCTATCATTGCTACGCTGGCGTAAACACCCCTAAAAAGTGCTGCGATGAAACTCATCACAAAGCTTGTCTCTAAAGTCATTACAACAATTGCTTGAAAGAGCAGATAGAAGCTTTTAGTATTGCCAAACAAACGAGGTTGGATTGTTCCAAGGTGTAATGCGGTGCTCAAGCGGCCGCAGAACAAACCCCCTATAACTCCTCTGGCGCTGAGAATGGGCGG
>JAWCLS010000003.1:0-28061 GCA_038850545.1 Bathyarchaeia archaeon | reverse complement strand
CGCGAGTAAAAGGGTTTATAACGGAAATGAACTTTCCAGCTATGTCTTTCATGTAACCTGCTTGCGAGAGCACGGCAAATCCGCCGAGAACGAGGGTTAGAAAGGCTATAACCAATATAGTTTTCCACTTTTGAGTCGTTATGGCTTTCAAAACCTCAGCGAGGCACAACAGCCCAAAAACGCCTGCAACTGGCAGTATAGCACTTGTCACAAGGTATGTTGGTGAAAGCTTCGGAACATTTATGGCGATGAATAAGCCTAATCCAAAGGTTAGGCTGTAAGCCAAAAGCAGTTGGCGGGTGTACCTCTTTATTACCACTAGAATAAAAGTGAAAAGCACTGTGACGCCGATTGGGTAGTATGCGGCACCCCAGCCAGAACAGAAGTAACCTAAAACAGCCCCTGAGGCAATAGCGTACTTAACTGTTGAACCCGTTTGCCTATTCTCTTCAATTGCCCTTAAAAACAAAAAAGCAAAAAGGATAATGGCGAATATCCCTATCGTTTCATCGTCGAAAAATCCCACAGATGTTCGCTGAATATATGAGGGGTGTAAAGCCAAAAAGAGCGCAGCCAATAAACCTACGGGTTTACCTCCTACATCCTTTCCTAAAAAGTACATGGCGAGAGAAGCCAACATTCCCATTATGGCTGGAAACAATGCGCAAAAACTCATTAAGTCTATGCCGACGCCCAAGGCTGAAATTATTTTGTAAAGGAAAGCGGCTGTAAGGGGTAATCCTGGGAATGCGGCTTTTGCAACATTCATTCCCTGCGGGTACCACCGCTGATAATCTATCCATTGACTGGGCCAAGCCCATGCTATGAAACCGTTTTTCACGATGTATTCGGTGAAGCGGTATTGAAAGTAGGGGTCGAATTCTGACAACAGCAGATTAGACTTTCCAGTTGTGGGGTCTATTTCCCATTTCATGGGAAAAATGCGTATGGTGAAAGCTATGAAAAGTATGAGAATCAAAGCTGAAAAGGTTATTATTGAGGCGTGATCCATTTTTGGGCGGAGTTTTCCAAGGCTTTTGAAACTTTTAACGATGTTTTCTCTGGTTAATGCTTCTCTAACTCTCATCCGGCTTCAACTCTTTTTTAATGGATTATGAGAATGTTTTATTTCTTTATTTCGCTTGTGATTAGTCAAAGGTTTTTCGCTGGGTGCCTTTTCATTCGTGTTTTTAACGTTGTAAAACGGAAACGGCCCACTTTTAGTCGTGTCTCCACAAATTTTAATGCGCCTTTAATGGTATTAAGTTTTCAATGTTGAGGGTTTATTTTACGGGTTTAATATCAACGTTTAAAGGTATGAATGCAAGTTTTCTGCCGCATTTTGGGCATTTCCCATCATACTTGTGCAGAATTTCGTCAGGAGGCTTAAGTTCATCCCCCTCATACAGAACGTAGCCGCACTGATGGCAAACAACATGTTGAGGCAACTGCTAGACACCTCGGCAATAGAAGTAAGTATTCTGCGGAATATTTATTGATTACCAATTTAAAACTTGTTTAGGCATTTTGGGCATTTCAAGGAGAAACTTTTAACTTTAACGTTAAGGCTTATCTCTAAGAATTCTCCTAATAGGGCCGTGGTCTGTGTTAGTATGGGAAGATACGCATTAATTATCACGGAGAAGCCCGATGCTGCGCAGAGAATAGCTTCAGCTCTTGATTTGAAGGGTAAAGTGGAAAAAATGGAAGACAACGGCGTGCCGTTTTACGTGGCTGAGCGAGACAGGCAGATAATAGTTGTTCCAGCCATTGGGCACTTGTATACGGTTGCTGAAGAGAGGAGTGGGCGAAACTATTATCCAGTTTTTAGTTTTAAATGGGTGCCGCGGTACCTTGCCGAAAGGGGAGCAAAACAGATCCGCGTTTGGCTTGAAACAATTTCAAAATTGGCGAAAGATGCCGACGTATACATAGACGCATGCGACTACGACATTGAAGGAAGCATAATAGGCTACTGCATACTAAAATACGCGTGTGGCAATAAAGAGCACATAGCCAAAAGAATGAAGTATTCTACATTGACAAAGGAGGAGCTGGAAAAATCGTATACTGAACTTCTGCCGAAACTTGACTTCGGCCTCATAGAAGCTGGAAAAACACGCCACGAAATCGACTGGCTTTACGGGGTTAATCTTTCAAGGGCTCTAACTATAGCGGCAAAAGACTGGAGTGGAAGATATGCAACCATAAGCACTGGGAGAGTTCAGGGGCCAACGCTAAGTTTTCTAGTCGCTAGGGAAAAATCTATTCGAAGTTTTGTGCCGACGCCTTACTGGGAAGTCAAAGCCGAGGTTGAAATCAACGGGGAAGTTTTCGAGGCGGAATACGAAAAGGATACAATTGAAACAAGGAAAGAGGCTGACGCTGTTGTAAATGAGTGTAAAGGAAAAAATGGAACTGTGGAAAGCGTCGAAGTTAAACAATTTCACCAGATGCCGCCAACACCCTTTGATATAGGTTCACTGCAAAGCGAAGCCTACGGCCTATTCGGGTACACGCCGAGGCGCACATTAGACATAGCCCAACGTCTTTATTTGGACGCTTTAATCTCCTATCCGAGAACGAGCAGTCAAAAGCTTCCTTCGGCAATAAACTATGAGAGTATACTGAAAAGCCTAAGCGGCGTTTCTGAGTATAAGAGGCTTGTTGGGGATCTTCTAGCGAAAAAAGAGCTGAAGCCAAATGAGGGAAAGAAGGAGGATCCAGCACATCCAGCCATTTATCCAACTGGAAAATTGCCCGAAAGAGTTTTAGATGATTCTGAAAAGCGAATATGGGATCTCGTTGTTAGGCGGTTTATGGCTGTTTTCGGCGAACCCGCCGTAAGGCAAAGCGTGAGGGTTCAAATTAACGTCAACGGGCATGTTTTCTATCTTAGAGGGCGCCAAACCCTAAAAGAGGGTTGGCTGCGTTTCTATGGGCCCTACGTGAGGTCGGAGGAGGTTCTCTTACCGCCAATAGAGGAGGGGCAAACGCTTAAGGTTAAGAGAATAATTTTAGAGGACAAGTTCACCAAGCCTCCACCGCGGTATAACCCTGGAAGTCTTCTCAAAGAGATGGAAGAGGCTGGTATTGGAACAAAAGCCACTAGGGCGGATATTATACAGACCCTTTATGATAGAAAGTATGTTAGAGACGAAAGAATGGTTGTTACAGACTTAGGCTTTGAGGTTCTTGAGGTTTTGCAGAAACATTGCCCACCCATTGTTTCAGTAGATTTGACAAGAAACCTTGAAGAAAGGATGGATAAGATTCAAGCTAACATGGAGAAAAGAGAAAATGTTCTCTTAGACGCCATTGAAATTTTGAAGCCTGTAGTTGAGGAACTGAAGAATAAGGAGAAAACAATAGGTGAACAGTTAAGTCAAGCCATAAAGAGAGCAAGGTTCGAGGAGCGAATCGTAGGCGCATGTCCAGTCTGCGGCACAGGAAACCTCATGATTTTATACTCGAGGAGAACAGGTAAACGTTTTATCGGATGTACAAACTTCTTCAAAAATCGGTGTAAGGCCTCTTTTCCGCTACCGCAGAAAGGCAGTGTGAGGCCTTTTGGGAAGAATTGCCGTGGATGCGGCTGGCCCACTGTTCAGGTTCGGATAAAAGGTAGGCGCCCTTGGGCAATGTGCTTTAATCCCCAATGTCCATTAAAACAGGAAAGAGGGAAAAACGTTGAAGTGCAAGGTGTGCAGTAGAGAATCCTTTAAAGACGGTTATTGTGATTTACACGCTGAAGCTTACAAAAGTGTTGTAGAAAGGTATGATGCTTGGAAGAAAGCCTTAGGCATCTCATGGAAAGAGTATTTAAGCGAGATTGTGAAGAATCCCTTAACAGGTGAATGGGCAAGAGAAGTGGCGGAGCATTTAATTAAAAGCGGAGAGAGGGAAAGTGGCGCACAAAGCTAAAAAGACATTTTCCTCAATTTCTTACTCTCTGCAAAAGCTTCAGAGGAAGCTTTCAACAGTCAAGCCCTCAAGCTTTGTTCTCGCAGTGGCGGCCGTGACAATTGCGGTTTTCTTGTTCGGAGGCGGACTTTACAGCATAATAATGAAGCCCTATCCTGCTGTGTACTATGGTGGGCGCTTCCTTTTCATTTACCCCCAACTGTCAGAGCAGTTCTGGTCCGATAGCATTATCGCCATGATTCTTTACTCTTTAGGCATCATCGGAGCAGTATTCATATATCAGAGCACAAAATACGCCTATAAGCCAAGGCAAGCCTACATGATGTTTACAGCTGGCGTAGCTTTCCTTATAGTGGCTTATGTGTCCATAGAAGCCGTGATGAGCTACTGGAAAGGCGTCTAAAACCTACCTTTCCAAATTTGCACGTTTCACCAAGGATTCTTCTTTAAACCCAATTTATAAGCTGCAAAATTTGTCAACATGTGAATGGGAATGGTGATGATTAAAACTGTTAAGACAAGCTCTAAATATAGAATTTTCAACGGGATGGCAAGCACGATTGCTCCTATTATGAAGTCGATTTGGTCGACCACGGGAAGTAAGCCTCCTGGGGTGATTCCAATCCTCCTTTTTATGAAAGCTCCTGCCAAGTCTCCGAGCAAGGCTCCCAGGGAGATTAAAAAGCCGAATGCGACGGGATATTCTGGGAAAAATGCGCTTTCCACAAAACCGACGACTGTTCCGACAGCAAGTCCGGCGAAGAATCCCCTAAAAGTCTTGTTTTTTCCGAAAATGGGTTTCCTGTCGAGGAAATTCTTTCCAAGGTCTATTGGCAAGTTCCCGCCAATTAAAACTGGCGTAGCGTTTGCGCAGTATGCTGGAAATATGAATTTTAATGCCTCGATGATTAGCTGCATTATTCCATTCATTCTTTACCCTTCAATTAACGAGTTAAATATTCATGCAGTCCAGTTTCATCTATTTTTAGGTAGCAGAAAAGAGGCTG
The DNA here is from genome assembly GCA_038850545.1 of Bathyarchaeia archaeon. Taxonomy (GTDB): domain Archaea; phylum Thermoproteota; class Bathyarchaeia; order Bathyarchaeales; family Bathycorpusculaceae; genus JAWCLS01. The sequence goes on along the minus strand of JAWCLS010000003.1, from coordinate 23,130 downwards.
AACCCTTTCGGTTTTCTTCTCCACGTATGCTTTTATCACCCTCGGATTTTCGGTGGGTTTCATGGCGATTATTATGTCAGCCCAAAACTTTAGAACTCTTGTGGCTACGGGCTCTATGTTCGTGAAAGTTTCGTCAAAAACGCTTCGCACCTGGCTTGTTACAAGAACCGCTATTTTCTGGGTTCTGGCAGTTTGCGCCAGCCATGCCGCTTGCCTGTTCAATTCTCGGTTTAGTTCAAACCTTTTTTCGGGTTTTTCAGCAATTTCCACTCGATACAGGGATGTGAGCGTGTCAAAGACAACTAAACCGAAACCTTTTTTCAAGTAGTTTGCCAGCTGGTCTATGATTAGTGTTTGCTCTTTAAAGTCTTTAGGTTTTGCCAGGATTATTAACTCTGCAGTTTTTTCAAAATTTCCAGAGGCAATTTGAGATAACCTTCTAGAGGAGAAGGTGCCATCGCAGTCTACAAACAATGTTTTATACCCGAGTCCAGCACAGTTCACTGCACACTGCATTACTAAAGTGGTTTTCGCCGTCTCCGCTTCGCCATAAATTAAGCCGACTTCGCCAAGTGAGAAACCTCCATCTAGAATTTCGTCTAACGCTTTACAGTTTGTTGGAATTTTCTGCAGCACAGCCGCGCACATCAATGAATATAAACAGCAAAAGTAATAATTTGTTTTGTGCTCAAATGCTTAAAATATAGGAAAGTTGTATGAAAGCAAGGATAGCCGTAGCAACAGTTTCGGGGAAGGCCTACTACATAATCGTTAATGAACTAAAGAAAATGAATGTGCCCTTCATAAGCCTAACACCCTATGAACCAATTCCCATGGAGATCAAAGCTGTGATAACTACTGAGGAGGAGCGCCCACTAATAAATCATGAAACGGTTTTGGTGTTTAAGGATGAGGCGGACCCGCAGACTTTGATAAACCAAGCACTGCAGCATGTTGAAGGAAAAAGCACTTATGAAAAAATCGCTATAGGCGTGGACCCAGGCGAAGTTTTAGGGCTAGCTGTTTTAGCAGATGGAAAGGTGATTAAAACTGGAAACTGTTTCAGCATAAAAGAAACGCTTAGCGAGATAAGCAACGTCATAAAAAACCTTAAGGACGTTAAAGCATCGTTGATTGCGGTTAAAGTTGGCGACGGCATCCCGGAATATAAGGAGAAGCTTCTAAACGCTTTGGACAAAATGCTTCCTCAAAACGTTGTGTTGGAAAGTGTCAGCGAAGCGGGAACAAACCGCTACATAAGAGAGTCCAAACACAGAAGAGGACTCAGAGACATTGTCTCAGCGATAAGAATTGCCAAAAGAAACGGTAACCGATTTGCTAGGAGGGGAATGGATGAGCATAACCGTTGAAGAGGGGAAAACCCTCCTCGTTGACGGACCAGCTTCAGTAACCCTTATTTCCGGCATAGTGGAAGTCTTCGGTTTCCATTTAGAAAACATGGGCAAGGTTGTTATACGAGATGGGAAAAGGATGCCTTTCACCGTTGAGAAAACTGCGACTTTCAACATTTCTTTAGGAGAAAACGCATGCCTGGAGGAAGTAGAGGGAAGCACCATCCCACTTTCTTGGAACAAGGCCTGTGAAGAGTTGTTGGCCATACCATCAAAGCCTGTTACGGCACTGGTTTTGGGCGCTGCAGACTCTGGAAAGACAAGTTTCTGCACATATTTAGTAAACAAGTTGTTAGGCGAGAAGCGTAAAATAGCAATTTTAGATGGCGACTTGGGGCAGTCTGACATTGGTCCGCCGTGCACCGTTGCCTATACCTTCGTGTCTAAACCAGTTACAGACCTTTTTAACTTGGAAGTGGAAAACGCCTTCTTCGTAGGCGTAACCTCGCCCAGTAAAGCGATCGACAGGGTTCTTCAAGGGTTAACATTTTTAAAAGAGGAGGTTTTCAGCAGCAATCCAGACTTCGTTGTTGTAAACACTGATGGTTGGGTTGAAGGCGAAGACGCCATACACTACAAAGTTCAGCTTGCCGAAAAAATTAACCCCAACATAATTTTCTGCATACAGCAAGAGGGCAAGCTTAGTCCCCTCTTAACTGCGCTTAAAAACCATAGAACTTTGATGATCGATTCGCCCTTAACCATAAAGCAGAGAAGCAGAGAAAAACGCAGAAGCCTAAGAGAGTTAGGCTACATAAAATACTTGAAAAACGCAAAGGTGCAGTCCATACCTCTAAACTGGCTGAAAATTAAAAATTGCGAGCAAACGGGTTTAAGCAAAAACTTTGGAAAAGAATTTACAAACAAACAGGTTACGATAACGTTCAAGGGCGACGAGAAAGGCTTACTAGCCGCCCTATACGATAACGAGAAAAAATTTCTCGGAATAGGCGTTTTACGCGAAATCAACTACACAAGAAAAATTATGAAAATCTACACGCCTGTTTCCAGCGTCATCTCAACGGTTATAATTGGAAAAGTGCGACTGGATAAAAACCTTAAAGAAATTCCTCCAACGCCTATTGAAGAGAAGCATTAACCCAAATATTTCTAGTTTCTTTTCGAAGGGCAAAAAGCATTCACTGGACATTTTTGGCAGAGAGGGTTTTTAGCGCGGCAATATTTTCTGCCAAGCAAAATTAACAAAATGTGAACATCTAAGTAATCTTCCGGCTTATACAGCGACTGAAGAGATTTTCTAATTTCTTCGTAGTCTCCGTCTGCTGGTGCAAGTCCAAGCCTTTTTGAAACACGTTTAACATGTGTGTCCACGGGGATCGTCGGCTGTTTCACGGAAAAAAGCAAAACCACATCTGCTGTTTTAGGTCCAACGCCTGGAAGTTGCATCAGTGTTTTTCTCGCCTCTTCGAAAGGCATTGCCAAAATTGGTTTTAGGCTTCCTCCAAACTTTTCTAGGATTATCCGTGAAACCTCCTTTATCACTCTGGCTTTATTCTTGTAAAGCCCAGCAGTTTTCAAGCACTTCTCAATTCTTGTTTTTTCGGCTTTCGCCAATGCTTCTGGAGTTATTGGAAATTTTTTCGAAAGGTTTTCGAAGGCTCTTACAGTGTTTCTGTCCGCAGTGTTTTGCGAAATTATTGTTGTGATTAGGGTTTTGAACGGGTCCTCCTTGCCCGGGGTCACCCAGTTTGGTATGGTGAAGTTTTCTCGAAGGGTTTGCAGTATTTTTTCAGCTCTGTCTTCAGCCATTGGGCAAGTCGCCTTTTGAAAGTAATAAATAGTAAATGTGTAAGCTATAAATAGGCAGTGGGTGATGTTGTGGAGCGCGCCAAAATTGTTAAGGATGAAATAGTTGAACAGAACGTTCATTTTCTGACAGTTTACCTTGAAACAAAAAACGCATGCCTAATTCTATTAAGCGAGAACGAGGATAAACTTGGAACGTTAGCTGTTGCTGTGCCAAAACCCCCAGACATGCCTGGGCTTCCATCCTCATCAATCCTCTTAGGTGATAGAAACGTAATTTCAGCCCGCATGTTCGCAGAGTATTTGGCTTCAAAGAAGCGCAAAATAGCCTTGGTCTCCATATACTTGGAAACGATAAACGAGATGCAAGCACAGTCTATTTTTAAAAGGCTTATGGAAAGGGTCATTCCATCAGAGTTGGAGAAGGGGGAAAGCCTAACATGAGCCTCAGAAGCTTTCTGGAGCAGATGGAAGCTAAAGGAGAAGTGCTGCACATAAAGGACGAGGTTTCCACAAACTTTGAAATTTCATACATAATGAAAAGCTTTGACAATGAGGGTCCAATTCTCCTATTCGAAAATGTTGAGGACAGCGAAACCAAGATTGTTGCTAATGTCTGCGGGACGAGAAAACGCATCTGTGAGGCGTTAGGCGTCGAGCAGAATAAGCTTTACCAGAAACTGTTAGAGGCTTGGCGTTCTCCTAAGAAGCCAAAAATTGTTGAAGCCGAAGCGGTCAAAGACATGGTTGAAGAATCTGATTTGTTCAGGATTCCCGTCCTTACGCATTTTGAGAGGGATGCTGGTCCATACATAACTTCCTCTGTTGTTCACGCAAAAAGCGTAGACGGAACAATTGAAAATGTGTCAATCCACAGACTGCAAGTTTTAGATGAGAAGCACTTGGCTATACGCTTGGTTCCTCGTCACCTTTATAGGTTGTGGCAAATGGCAAAAGAAGCGGAAGTAGATTTAGATGTTGCAATATCCGTAGGGGTTCACCCCGCCGTCATGTTAGCAGCATCTTCGCCTCTTCCCTTCGGGGTATGCGAGTTTGACGTTGCAAACGCGCTTTTAAATGACAGTCTTTGCTTAACCAAGTGCAAGTACGTGGATGCTTACGCTCCAGCCGACGCGGAACTTGTTTTGGAGGGTAGAATTTCCGCAACCAAGGAAGTTGTTGAAGGACCCCTAGTGGACATCACTGGAACATATGATGTTGCAAGAAAGCAGCCTATTGTAGAAGTTGTAAACGTTATGCACCGTGAAGACTACATTTATCAAGCGCTTTTGCCCTCAGGCGCTGAACATAAGCTTTTGATGGGTTTGCCCCGTGAGGCTTCCATTTATGAAGCTGTTTCAAAGGTTGTTCCAAGGGTTCATTCCGTTAACCTCTCGGTGGGTGGAAGCGGGTGGCTTCACGCCATAATATCTATTGAGAAGCAGCTGGATGGAGATGGAAAAAACGCCTTGTTAGCGGCTTTTGCAGCCCATCCCAGCTTAAAGCATGCTGTTGTTGTAGACTCAGACATCGACGTGTTTAACGTGACTGATGTCGAGTGGGCTATCGCCACAAGGTTCCAGGCATGCGAAGATTTATTGGTTATAGAAAATGTGAGGGGGTCAACATTGGATTCGTCTGCAGATCAGGAAACTGGAATGACAACTAAAATGGGTGTAGACGCCACCAGACCTTTAACAAAGCCTAAAGAAAAGTTTGAAAGGGCAAAGATTCCCACAAGCAAACGTGCTGAAGAGCTAGCTCAAAAATTACTTAGTTTAAAATACTAATTGGCACTCATCAAATTATATATGCAGGGGCGTTCACACAAGGTGTGGTGGCTTAGTTGTCCTCGGACAAAAAGAAAGATGAAAGTGATTTGTCTATAAAAGTTGAAGATGTTATGATTAGGGAAGTAATAACCATCAACGAAAATTCAACAGTTAAGGAAGCAGCCGAAATCATGAACAAATTTGAGATAGGATGTTTAATTGCCGTTAAAAAGGGAAAGGCTGTGGGAATAATAACTGAAAGAGACTTGCTTAAGAGGGTGGTGGCTGAGGCAAGGGATGTAAAAAGGACAAGGGTTAAGGATATCATGTCAAGTCCCCTGGTTGTTGTGGAGCCCAGCATGGATTTAGAGGAAGCCGTGAGATTAATGTTTCAGATGAAGATTAAGAAGTTGCCTGTTGTGGAAGAAAAACGCCTTGTAGGTTTAGTAAGCTTAACAGACATAGCGCGTTTCCAGCCTCAAATGATAAAAATACTGAAACAACTTGCCTTGAGGCACGCTGCCCCGAAAAGCATGCAAAAAGTTTTAGACTATTATGTGGTGTGACAGGCAAGCTTTCTCGGTAACCTTAAAGAAGGTTAAATGTTAAGATTCAGTTATCGCTAGAACCGTAGGTTTGCCAATCCATGAAAAAAACTTTAGTGTTGAAGGTCAACCCCGATTCCCCAAGTTCCGAAGTCATCCGCCTAGCAGCAGACTTGATACGCGAAGGCGGTTTAGTGGCTTTCCCAACGGAAACAGTCTACGGTCTGGGAGCCGACGCTTTAAATTCCAAAGCCGTTTTAGCCCTTTTCAAAGCTAAAAAGAGGCCGCTTGATAACCCTCCCATAGTACATGTAAGCCGCATAGCCGATGTTTACAAGCTTGCGAGGGAAGTTCCAGCAAAAGCTGAAAGGCTAATGGAGATTTTCTGGCCTGGACCCCTAACGCTAATTTTTAGGCGTTCAGAAATCGTGCCCGATGTGACTGTAGCCGGTTTAGAAACCATTGCGATCCGTATGCCTAAGCATAATGTGGCTTTGGCGTTAATCAGAGAAAGCAGCTGCCCCATTGCAGCTCCGAGCGCAAATCTGGCTGGAAAACCGAGCCCGACGACAGCTGAACATGTTTTAGAAGACCTTTACGGAAGGATAGACGCAGTTTTGGATGCTGGCCCAACACGAATCGGCGTAGAATCCACAGTTTTAGACATGACTGTCGACCCCCCGCAAATTCTCCGTCCCGGAGGAACACCCTACGAAGCGTTAATGGGAGCTCTTGGAAAGGTTGAGCTCCACCCAGTGGCTGTTGCCGAAAAAGAACTGCAAGTGAATAAGACGCGTTCTCCAGGAGTTAAGCATAGGCACTATGCTCCAAAAGCAGACATGGTTTTGGTTGAGGGTGAGGTGTCAGCAGTTGTTGAAAAAATAAAAGAGTTAACCGAAGAGTATAAGCGTAAGGGTGTTAAAGTGGGTGTGCTGGCTACTGATGAAACAGCTGCTTGTTACAAGGCTGATGTTGTGAAATCCCTTGGAAGCAGAAGCAATTTAGCCGCCATTGCTAGAAGCCTGTTCAAGCTTTTAAGGGAGTTTGACATGGAAAGGGTTGATGTTATTATCGCTGAAGGTGTACCCCTTGAGGGACTGGGGTTGGCTGTTATGAATAGGCTTAGAAAGGCTTCAGGGTATAAGATAATCAAGACGAACTGTTGAGAAAAGTTTATATAGAAGCAATTTTTCGTGTGATTTTGCAATTTAATTCACTATGAATATAAAAGGGGGTGATGGTGGATGTCGGCCATACCCTCTGGAACAGTTCCGGTTTTAGTGTTGAAAGAAGGAACTGGAAGAACAACCGGAAGGGAAGCTCAAAGAAACAACATAATGGCTGCGAAAATAATAGCCGAAACCGTGAAAACCACTTTAGGCCCAAAGGGCATGGACAAAATGCTTGTAAGCAGCTTCGGAGACGTCACCATAACCAATGACGGCGCAACAATTCTAAAAGAGCTGGATGTGCAACATCCAGCGGCAAAAATGCTCGTGGAAGTTGCAAAGGCTCAGGACAACGAGGTTGGCGACGGAACAACAACAGCCGCCGTCTTAGCTGGCGAGCTGCTTGCCAAGGCTGAGAATCTGCTGGACCAGAACATTCACCCAACAATAATTATTGAGGGATTTAAAAAAGCCGGCGAAAAAGCCAGAGAGATCCTTGAAGGCATGGCTATCCCTGTAAGCATTAACGATGACAAGCGCCTAATGGATGTAGCTATAACCTCAATGGGCAGCAAGGGCGTAGCCGCTTCTAAGGAGCATTTTGCAAAGCTGGCTGTAGAAGCCGTAAAGCAAGTGGCCGAGGAAAAGGATGGAAAGATTAAGGCTGACATTGACCTAATTAAGGTTTTAAAGAAGCATGGAAAAAGCCTTGAAGAAACAGAGCTCGTCAAAGGCATGGTTATCGACAAGGAAGTAGCTCATTCGCAGATGCCGAAAATCGTCAACAACGCTAAGATTGCTCTTTTGAACGCCAAACTGGAAATTGAGAAGACAGAGTTTGACGCAAAAATCAACATTGAAAGCCCAGAGCAAATGAAGCTTTTCTTAGATGAAGAGGAGCGAATGCTCCGCGAAATGGTGGACAAAATTGCAGAAGCAGGTGCTAACGTTGTCTTCTGCGAAAAAGGCATAGACGACGTGGCACTGCATTTCTTGGCGAAAAAAGGAATCATGGCCGTTAAAAACGTCAGCAGCAGCGACATGGAGAAACTTGCCAGGGCGACAGGCGGCAAAATAGTAGCCAGCGTCAAAGACTTAACATCCGATGTGCTTGGCGAGGCTAAAACCGTCGAGGAAGTCAAAATAGGCGAAGACAAACTCGTCTATGTGCGGGAATGCAAAAACCCGAAGGCTGTCACAATAGTGGTTAGGGGCGGAACAGAGCATGTGGTCGACGAAGCTGAGCGTTCACTTCATGACGCCCTATGCGTTGTCAGAAACGCCATAGAAGATGGAAAAATCGTTCCAGGCGGCGGCGCTCCAGAGGCTGAAGTGGCAAGGCAGCTGAGAGACTACGCCGTAAAAGTCGGCGGACGTGAACAACTAGCCATAGAGGCTTTCGCCGACGCCGTTGAGTCCATACCGTTGACTTTAGCCGAAAATGCGGGTCTAGACCCTGTTGACATCATGGTCGCTTTAAGGGCGAAACATGAAAACACTGCAACGCCTTCCTACGGCGTCGACGTCTTCTCAGGCAAAATCAGAGACATGCTTGAACTCAACATAGTTGAGCCTCTGCGCGTTAAACTTCAAGTGGTTAAATCCGCCACAGAAGCAGCAAACATGATTCTAAAAATTGACGACGTGATTGCAGCAAAAGGCATTACAAAGGAGAAGGAAAAGGAGAAGCCACCTAAAGAACCATCAGAATTCGAGTAAACCTTGCTTTTTTCTATGTAAAAACGTTTAAATTCTCTCAATTATTTTTCGCGTTTTCTCATAGCAACTTCAGAAAGGTTAAAATTGTCTTCATATCCAACTTCTATTCGCTTCTAAAGAGGAAAAAGAATTGAACCAAAAAATTGAGTTTGAAGTTCCAACATGGAACCAGATATACAGGATGCTTCTGCATTTAGCCCAAGAAATTAAAAGCAGCTCTTTTAAGCCAGAAATAATTGTGGGCGTTTCCCGCGGCGGATGGCCTCCAGCAAGGGTTCTCTCAGACCTTTTAGATAATCCCAACCTTGCAAACGTTAAGGCTGAATTCTATTTAGGGGTAGCTGAAACAAAGGGTGAGCCAACCCTAACCCAGCCAGTTTCCGTGAACGTGGCGGACAAGAAAGTGCTTGTCGTTGATGAGGTTGCTGATACTGGAAAAAGCCTCCAACTCATAAAGGAACACTTGGTTAACAGTGGAGCCGCAGAGGTTAAAATAGCCACAGTTTACTACAAGCCATGGAGCATAATCACTCCCGACTATTATGCAAAAGAAACCAGCAGCTGGATAGTTTTTCCATGGGAAATAAAGGAAACCATCAGAAAAATTGTTAAAAAGTGCAGGGAAAAGGGCAAACCAGTTGAAGAGGAAATGGAAAAGCTTGTGAGGGCAGGCTTATCTAAAAGGCTTGTCAACAGATTTCTGAAAGAGGTTCTCGAGGAAGGAAATTGCTGAAGCGCTTGGAAGAGTTTGGAAAACACATCGCCATTGCCGGCTTTAAAAATGTGAAAATTTCAGATGTGGAAAACTTCTTAGAAACTGTTAGAACCAAACTAAAGGCAGATGTGGAGTTTCAGTTTTTTGATGCAAAATTCGTGGCTACCTGGCAGCATCTATACTTCGCCTCCTTAAATGCTTTAACAGCTTTCAAAAATAAGGAAAACATCTCAAGAAGCTTGGCTATGGAAATCATGCTCTACGCTTCTGCGCAGCATCAAATCCGAAGGGCTATGGAGCTTATCGGAATAAAACCAGACTCCTCAGAAATCGCTGTGCTAATAATAGGAAAAGACGCTGAAAATGTTGAGTCAGCCCTATCGTGCATAGCTGAAATTGTGAATGCAAAACGCGATGACGGTGTTCTCATGCTTTCTGAGGAGAAGATTGAGGCTATACAGAAGGCCTTTGAAATTTCAGATGTTGAAATTGAGGCTGTAAAGGCGAAAGATGCCTTAGAAAAGGCCATAGTTGACCTTGTTATTGAGCGGGGGGCTCTGCTGGCAGCTCAGCGCTAGTTTTAAAGCACTTTCTCTTTCACGACGGACAAGATATCATCGGGCTTCACTACGGATATTCCTGTTAACCCTCCAACAACCTCTATTAATAGGATTTTGTCCGGCTTGTTTAGGTCAACTTTCCTTTCAATGTTTGAGGCTGCAGCCTCTATTATGTCCTTCGTGGGAGTTTCTGTGAAGCGTTTCTCCACAGTAACGCGGAAGGTTTCGTTTTTCCCGATTTTCGCGCTGAGCTCTGTGGCTACGCGTTGGATTTCTCCAAGGTCTGTGCGCACAACCCTCTCAATGGGGATGACCCTAAGCGTGTAACGAAACTCGTAGGGGCGTTCACGGAGAATTACGCGAAACTTCTCCACGACTTCAAAGGGGTTAAAAACGGTTTTTGCGGCAACCAAACCGGCAACACCAGTTTTGTCAATGACAGGCGCCGAGTCACCTATCTGCCCAAGCAAATACCACAACTCCGAACAAGCTTCATCTTCGTTGCCTCGCGAGGTTGTTACTAAAAGGTTAAAGTCTCTAAGCATAATTTGCGCCTCTTTAAGGGGTCAGTGCAGGTTAGTTGGCTTATTCACAGCTTGAAGGCTCCTAGCCGTCGCCTCACATCATCCCAACATATACTCTATACAGCAGAGATTTATCCATTTTGATTTTTAGGCGCTAGGCACTAACCTTAAATCCAAAGTTGAAAGTTCTAATGATTCCGTTGGGAAGGAGTTAAACTTGAAAGGGCAAAAACCCGTAATTGTTGTTCACGGCGGTGCTGGAACGTGGAATCCGAAGCGCAGCCAACCTGCGTTTGAAGGAGTCAAAAAAGCTGCGAAAACAGGCTTTAACATTTTAATGAAGGGCGGAAGCGCAGTTGATGCCGTTGTGGAGGCTGTGGCTTTTTTGGAGGATGCGGGCGCCTTTAACGCTGGCTGCGGCTCAAGCCTAAACATAGAAAAGCTTGTGGAGATGGAAGCCTCTGTTATGGATGGAAAAACTCTTCAGGCTGGAGCCGTGGGGCTTCTCAGGGACATTAAAAACCCTGTTCGTCTAGCTAGACTGGTTATGGAGAAAACAGACCACGTTTTTGTTGTGGGCGAGGGCGCAGAGAAAATTGCAAAAATTTTTAATGTTGAAAGGATGGCTGCTCCAAGCGAGCTTCAACTTAAGCGTTATGAGCAGCAGAAAGGGGCTTTACTCAATGGAAAGTTTGAGCTGCCTAAACTTGCAAACTTAATTAAGGGTTATTCGGAACTTTTTGACCTTGAAACAGTTGGCGCCGTTGCTTTGGACAATGATGGAAATGTGGCTGCTGCAACTTCAACGGGTGGTTTTCCGTTAAAGCTTCCAGGAAGAATAGGCGATTCCCCACTGATTGGCTGTGGCACATATGCTGACAATCAAAGCGGGGCGTGCTCTGCAACAGGCGTTGGTGAAATAGCCATAAGACTTGTTTTAGCGAAAACCGTCTGTAATTACATGGAAAAGGGGGACTCAGCTCAAGAAGCCGTTGAAAAAGCAATAAAACTTGTTAATAATAGGATGGCGGGAATCTACAAACCCATGGGGTTGATTGCAGTTAACGTTAAAGGGGAAATAGGGGCTGCACATAATACCCCAAACCTATGCTGGGCTTACATTACGCCGGAAATGCAGGAGCCAATGGCCTCTCTGACGGCAAAAATTCTGAAATAAGCTTTTAAAGCAAAAGAGCATCCTCGGATTCTGTTCTCGACAACTGCCGAATGAAAATATTTAAACCAGTCTTAGAAGGCTCTCCCTATGCAAAGCCCCTTATTGGAGGTGAAAAAGCATGTTCAAGGAAGAAGAGGAATGGGAAGAGGAAGAATGGGAAGAAGAAGAGGAATGGGAAGAAGAGGAGTGGTGAAAACCCAAAACCCTTAAGCTTGCCTAATTTTTCTTTTTAACCAGAAAAGTTTTTAACAGCCCTCTGTTCTGATTTTAAAGCTCATATTTATTAGAACTGTAATTTTACAGTTGTTGGTAAACCATGACTCGCATAGCCGTGCTGGACTCGGACAAATGTAAACCAAAACGTTGCGGTAGGCTATGCTATCGTTTCTGTCCAATGGTTAGAAGCCGCGTGGAAGCAATACGCTTCGAAGACAACAGGCCTGTTGTTGTCGAGTCCCTATGTTCAGGATGTGGAATATGCGTCAAAAAGTGCCCCTTCAACGCCCTTTCCATAGTTAACCTTCCAGACGAGCTAGAAGCCGAATGCAGCCACCGTTTCGGCCCAAACACCTTCAAGCTTTATAGGCTTCCCACACCATCTCCAGGCGTTGTTTTGGGCTTGCTTGGAAAGAACGGTATCGGCAAGACTACAACATTGAAAATATTTTCAGGCGAAATCCGGCTGAACCTTGGAAACTACGAAAACCCTCCCGGCTGGAGCGAAATAATAAAGTATTTCAGAGGCTCAACCCTCCAGGTTTATTTCCAAAAAATGAGCGAAGATAGGCTCAAGGTTGTGCATAAACCCCAATATGTTGACAAAATTCCCAAAGTAGTTTCGGGGAAAGTCGGCGAACTCTTAGAAAAAGTGGACGAACGGGGAGTACTTGGAAACATTGCGGAGCAGCTTGAACTGAAAAACATCTGGGATAGGCCGCTGGAAGCCTTAAGCGGCGGCGAACTGCAAAGAGTGGCCGTAGCCGCAACGATATGCAGAGAAGCAGACGTCTACCTTTTCGACGAACCTTCAAGCTATCTCGATGTGAAGCAGAGGCTTGAAGTGGCAAAAGCCATAAGAAGCCTAAAAAAAGGCGGAAAAACCGTGGTGGTTGCCGAACATGACCTTGCAATAATAGATTATCTATCGGACCAAATATGCATTTTTTACGGTGAAGCAGGCGTTTATGGAATAGTATCCCATGTTCACGGCGTAAGAACAGGCATAAACATTTACCTTCAAGGCTACATTCCAGACGAAAATGTTCGTTTCAGGAAAGAGGCCATAATCTTCCATGAAAAGCCTCCAACCGTAAGTTTCGGCGCCGGCGAAACATTGTTGAAGTGGGAGAAGATGGGAAAAACCTATGAGGGGTTCAAGCTTGTCGCCCATCCAGGGGAAATAAGGAAGGGTGAAATCGTAGGAATTTTAGGGCCCAATGGTATAGGAAAGACAACTTTCTTGAAGATTTTGGCTGGGATAGAAAAAGCGGATGAGGATAAAGAGTTTAAGAGGCTGGAGGTAAGCTACAAACCCCAATACATTTCAGCCGAATACGAAGGAACAGTTCAAGAACTTTTAATGAGCATCGCAAAAGAGGACTTTACATCCGGCTGGTATAAGGCTGAAATCCTTCAGCCCTTGGGATTAGACAAGCTTCTAGACAGAAACGTAGCTGAACTCAGCGGGGGCGAACTGCAAAAAACGGCGATTGCCGCATGCCTGTCACGGAAAGCTGAGCTTTATCTGTTAGACGAGCCAAGCGCATATTTAGACGTGGAAGAGAGGCTTAACATGGCGAGAACCATCCGCAGAGTTGTGGAGGCTCGCAACGTGACAGCCTTCGTTGTTGAACACGACGTGGTCGCCCAAGACTTCATTGCAGACCGCCTAATGGTTTTCACTGGACAGCCTGGAATAAATGGTGTGGCAAATCCGCCGACAAGCCTCAGGGACGGGATGAACATGTTTTTGAAGGAGATGAATGTAACGTTTAGAAGAGATCCTATTACGAAAAGGCCTCGGGTTAACAAGGAAGGCTCAAAACTTGACAATTTCCAGAAAGAAATAGGTGAGTACTATTACGTGCGTTACAAACGCATGTCAAGCGAGAAATAACTGCTATGACGAATGCAAAAATTGAAAGCGAAATCAATCCGTGCGTGGCGTGTTCTGCTGTGTTTTTAACTTGTGGAGAACCCCGAAATTAAAATTGTCATGGCAAAAGTTGATGAAGGTAAGGTTCTGTTTGAAACGCTTAAAGTAAAGCCTTTCAAGGAGTTGCTGCCCGAACCCTTTAAAAAATGAAAAATCCAGCTTAAATAACATAGTTAAATTAAAGAGTGAGCGGTGCATACGTAGAAGTGGTTTGTGGTGGAGGCTAGGGTGGCGCAGGTAACCTTTGAGGAAATAAGCGCATCAGACTTTTTCTACCGTAACCGCGACATAGCTGGGTTCACAAACCCTTCAAGAGCCGTCTTCGCAGCCATAAGAGAACTTGTGGAAAACTCTTTAGATGCTGCCGAAAGCCTCAAAACGCCGCCGGAAATCTATGTTAGGCTATCCTTTGAAGGGGAAGCAAGCAAGGAAACGCAAATTTACAGGTTGAGGGTTGAGGACAACGGTATAGGGGTGCCGCCTAAGCATATTCCCTCAGCCTTTGGACAGGTGCTCTTCGGCTCAAAATATAAGCTGAAACAGCAGAGGGGGACCTTCGGCTTAGGCGGTAAAATGGCAATCTTGTATGGGCAAATAACGACGCATCAGCCTGCCACTATAATTTCAAGCAGTGGCCTGTCAAAAATTTACATGTATAAGCTTATGATTGACATTCAAAGAAACCGTCCCATAATCCTTGATAGAAAAGTTCTTTTAAACAAGGAGGGGTGGCGGGGAACAATAGTCGAGTTTAGCCTCGAAGGCGACTATTTGAGGGCTATGCCGAAAATCCTGGAGTATTTCAAGCAGACAGCCATGGTTAACCCGTATGCAAACTTAACTTTCGTGGATCCTAAAGGCAGACTTTACAAGTTTAATAGGGCTACCACGGTCATGCCTGACCCGCCTAAGGAGACGCTTCCCCACCCTTACGGTGTTGATGTAGAGCTTCTCCAACGCCTCATACAAGTAACACCTTATAATAACATGCTGGAATTTTTGAAAAACCACTTCCACAGGGTTGGAGAAATAACAGCAAGCAAGTTTCTAGAGTTCAGTAACATAAGCCCCTCAAAAAACCCAAAGAAACTATCCCACGATGAAATCGTCAGATTAATGCACATGCTTAAAAAGTTTAAGGAGTTTCTGCCGCCTGATGCGGGTTGCCTCTCACCTCTGGGTGAGGAACTGCTGAGAACCGGTGTATTAAAAGAGTTGAAGCCTGAGTTTGTGGCTGTTCACCAGCGGAAACCCGCAACCTACGCTGGACACCCGTTTATAGTTGAGGTGGCAATAGCCTATGGTGGAGAAATTCCCCAGAGGGGAGGCTTCATAATTTACCGTTTCGCAAACAGAATCCCACTGCTTTATGATGAGGCAAGCGACGTTTCAGTTAAGGTTATAAACGCTATGAACTGGCGGAGATATAAGGTCACGCCTGACATGCCCATCGCCATAGTTGTGCACATATGCAGCACAAAGGTTCCCTACAAAACCGTTGGAAAGGAGTTCATAGCCGACAGACCCGAGGTTAGAAGGGAAATAGCCAACGGCCTGAGGGAAGTGGCGCGGCAACTTCAACGCTTCTTAACCAGAAGGGAACACGTGGACAGGGAGAGAAAAAGACTAGGAGTCTTCGGCAAATACCTCCCAAAAATAGCCCATTTCTCCACAAAGCTTGCTGGAAAGGAAAAGCCTCCAGATATAGAAAAGCTTCTGAGGAGTGTGAAAAAGTTTGGAGCAGAAGGATTATAGAAGCAGCATAATGGAGAGGAAAAAAGAGGTTTTAGCCAGCCTAGAAAACCTTGGACTTAGAATTTACGAACAACTTGACAGGGGATACTTCCCTTCAATAGAAATGCCGAGCCGCTCCACTGAAAACATATACTACGATTCAAAATTTAGGCAATTCATCTTAGGCGATAAGAGGGTTAAGCGAAGCGCCCGCAACATCCGCCACTTGAAACCCTTCGCCCAGCTTGTATGGACAGCCCTCTTCTCCTATGAACTTGCTTCTCAAAGGAAAACATCAACCCTCAGAGACGTTTACTACTCTGCTCAAGCTTATGAAATGACCTTCAAAGATCAGCAGGAGTCAAACAACATAATAACAGACCTAGAAACAGTACTTGGCTTTTCAAGGGAAGACTTCAACATATTCCCCGAAGAACGTTCAGCAGTTTTCGGCGACCTAACAATAAGCTATACAGTGCCGGGCTACGAAGGGAAAACATTAAACTTGACATCACACCCCGACGGTGTCATGATAGGCCCAGCCCTAACCTCAGCAGAGTTTGTGGAAACATCTGCAGACAAAGTTATAGCCATAGAAAAAGGCGGCCTTTTCACACGGTTCATAGAGGAAAACGTGCACAAAAAGTTCAACGCATTGCTTGTGCTTACGGCTGGGCAGGCGCCGCGGGCAACCCGCCACTTCATTAGAAGGCTAAACCGAGAACTGAAGCTTCCAGTCTACATTTTCACAGACGGCGACCCGTGGGGAATGCACATAGCCATGGTTATAATCTCGGGTTCAGCGAACGCCGCGCACTTAAGGGACTTGACAACGCCGGACGCCAAATGGAGCGGTGTTTGGGCCACGGACATAGTTAACTATAAGCTACCCACGGATCCTCTGGACGAAATAGACATGAAAAGGCTTTACGAGCTGCAGAAAGATCCAAGGTACAAAGAGGACCCGCTCTGGCAGAGGGAAATAAAAACCTTCATGAAAATAAGGCGGAAAGCTGAACAGGAAGCCTTCAGCAGATACGGCCTAACATACATTGTAGACGAGTATTTGCCAGCAAAACTTGAAGAAACCCGCTAAAACAAGAAATTTAAAATAATCCTTCCTTGCCTATTAAAAGCACATTTAAAATGGAGCGATTAGGCTATGAGCGAAGGGGGTGGTTTCGGAATAGCCGCAGCCGAAAAATTCTTCGGCCTACTTCTTTTAATCATTGGGGCTTTAGCTGCCTACTTCACGTTTACAAGCAGCCAAGCCCTAGGCGCCTACACAGGCTTCTTCGGCTTTTTAAGCATAATACTCTTCGCACTTGGATTATTCCTAATAATCGCAAAAACCGAATAAACTCCTTTACGAAAGGAATAGGGGAATTTATTTCACGTCCATATTTTTTCAACTTTTTGCAGCAATCTATAACTAAGGGGCATTTGGTTGTTTACCGTTTCCAATGGATTCTGCTGATTCTAGCCTTTTTAGCATCATTGACGATGCATCTGCCTCTCTTTTCCTGTGCGCTTTCAAAAGAATTGATGGCTCCGAAACGCGGTTAACGTATGTTGAAACGGGCTTCGCCATCTCCGGTAAGCACTAAATTTTTATCGAGTTTTCCGTCCCTCTATTTCATTTACTTACTTCATTAGAATTGACCTTTTTAATAACGTCAAGGTTCATTCTCTTTCTAGCAACATAGCCATTCCTTGACCGCCACCAATACAGAGAGCTACCAATCCTGTTTTCAGGTTTCTTCTTTTCATTTCATGTATAATGGTTACCACCATTCTGGCTCCTGTACATCCAATCGGATGTCCCAGAGATATACCGCTTCCGTGGACATTGGTTTTTTCTAAGTCCAATCCGAGCTCTCTTTGGCAAGCTATAAACTGGGCTGCGAAAGCCTCGTTTAACTCGATAACATCTATATCTTCAATTGCTATTTCTGCTTTATCCAAAACTTTTCTTACAGCCGGAATTGGCCCCAAACCCATGTACGCTGGGTCCACTCCTCCAGATGCATAGCATTTGATTGCTGCTAACGGTTTCAAACCTAACTCCTCAGCTTTTCTCTCACTCATTAACACTACCGCTGCAGCAGCATCATTAATTCCAGAAGCGTTTCCAGCTGTTACAGTTCCATCCTCCTTGAATGCAGGCGGCAACTTCGCCATAATTTCTAAACTTGTTTCTCTCGGCCTCTCATCAGTATCAAACATTATCGGTTCTCCTTTCGGGCGTGGAACCATTACGGGCACTATTTCCTCTTTGAAAATTCCATTAACTATAGCTTTTCTTGCACGTTGATGACTTAAACATCCTATTTCATCCTGCTCTCTTCTTGAAATATTATATTTTTTGGCAATATTTTCGGCTGTATGTCCCATGTGGTAGCCATAGAAGATCTCCCAGAGTCCGTCAAACACCATTAAATCTATTAGTTCTCCTTTGGCATCAAGGTTCATTCTATACCCCCAGCGGGCATTCGGTAAAGCGTACGGTGCTCGGCTCATATTTTCCATTCCGCCTGCAACAATTACATCTGCCTCGCCGAGTTGTATTGCCTGTGCGCCTAAGGCAATGGCCTTTAAACCGGAAGCGCATACTTTGTTAACCGTAAAGGCTGGGGTTTCTTTAGGAATTCCAGCATAAATTGATGCTTGACGAGCTGGATTTTGTCCTAAGCCACCCTGCAAAGCATTCCCCATTATCACTTCATCTACTTGTACGCCTTGCAAATGCTCGTCATAAGCGTAGTGTTTTTTCTCTAAGTCTATCATTCCAGCATCTTTAAAGCCTTCAGGACTATATTTTAACAGTTTCTCACTTGATACCGGTTTTAACCCTGCCCTCTTTAACGCTTCCCCTATGACTAAACCACCAAGTTCAACCACCGGAATATCCTTTAAAGTTCCGCCAAAATTCCCTATAGCTGTTCTAACACCACCAACAATCACAACTTTTTCTCTTAATCTGCTCATAAATCATCCCTTCTTTATTCCTTCTCTACAGTATTTATAGAAGCCTCTTCCAGTTTTCTTGCTTAAGAGACCAGCCTCACCATCTGCCTTAACAATAGACATGGTTTGATAGATTCGCTCCAAGGATTCCTTAACTTTGTCTTCTGTAATTACCCTTTCTTTAAAAATCTTTGTAAACTATCGTTTATCATGGCCATGCCCTTATCAAGAAATTCTTGCTCGACATTACCAAGCTTACTTTAAACTTCGCCGCCTGAGCTGAAATTTGGGCTATATTATGGCCCATCAGTCCTACTCCAATCGCGGTACCTTTTTAACATACAATCTTAATCCTTCTTTTAGAGTTAAGCTCTCTGGTTTTTGGTTGTGGAAACAGGCAATAGTGACTCTTATCTCTCTAGTTTTATTTTTGAAATAGAAAAGCGTGTAAGTATTTTACAGCACATAAGCATCGGGGAAGCCTAATGCACGCTCATCAATTTTGACTTTTTAACGTCCTTGTCAAAGCATTGATTACGTTTTGTTTTCCCATGGCAAGGATGTATGGTCCAAGTTTTGGTCCTTGCGGCGCTCCTATGAGAATTAGATATAAAACTTTAAAGAAGTTAGCTGGTTGCAAACCATGCTCTTTTGCAATGTTGAATATGGCGTTTTGTATTTTTTCCGCTTCTTCTGTGCTTTTTAGGACCTCAATAAGCTTCACTATTGCATTTTTCTCTTTTTCTTTTAGGCTCACTGTTGTCTCTTTTATTTCTTCGAAATCTTGCACCCAGTTCAGCGCGTATTCGATTCTTTTCTTTAAATCTTCGTCCACTTGTTGACCTTCTTTCAGATATCCATAATTCTGGAGCTTTTCAACGATGAAGTCTGTTTCCTTGCCTTTTGGCGCAATTTTAGCCAAGAAAGTCAGGAGATTGTATGGCACATGAATGCTTGGCTTTTCCGGAGGCTTAAGAACCCAGCAGTACTCATAGAGGCCGCGGAGTTTAACCAGTTCTTTCTCGTCTGGAAGGGTTTTTCTTCCGAAGTACAAGTCTTCTAAGTAGTCCATTTCGTTCATGTAGAGAGGTATGTCTGTTACGTCGAGAGTGCGAGTCCCAACGAACCGTTTAAGCATAAGCAGAAGCAGCGACTGGGGGGAACCGTATCTAAACCAGACTTGTGGGGTGAAAACATTGCCTGTTGATTTTGAAATTTTCCGTCCACTTTTGTCCAGGAACATTTCATATTTTGCATGGGATGGAGGTTCATAGCCTAGTATTTCGCGGCAAATTCTGTCGTTAACTCTAACAGAGTCGGCTATGTCTTTGCCGTAGGCTTCAAATCTTATGTCTAAGGCTTTCCATCTTGCTGCGAACTCTCCTTTCCAGCTTAGTTTGCCCTCCCCCCGTGTAACGTCGGCTTCGCCTTTATGGCCGCAACCTTCAATCCACCTGCCTTTAATTTCCATTCCTTCGCACACGTAGAGAACCTTGTTTTCATCGGGCAAGTATTCTAGGGCTTTGGTTGTGTATATTCGCCCGCAGTTTTTGCATATTGGAAAGTATGGCAGAACTTCGGTGTACCTCTCTTGCCCAACCTCTTCCTTCACTATTTCTCCAACTTTTTTCGCGTTCAAAAGCAATGCCTTAATTTCGTTGTTCAACATTCCTTTCTCATAGGCGTCTTTTGCAGATGTGTAATGGTATTCTATGCCGCACTTGTCTAAAGCCTCAAGCAGCAGGGAACTCATGTGCTTACCATAACTTTCATGGCATCCAAAGGGGTCTGGAATGTTTGTAACTGGGAACCCCAAATATTTCTCTAAGGATTTTGGTAGTCCTGCCGGAACCTTGCGCAGCCCGTCTTTGTCGTCGCAGAAGGCGATAAGCTCCGAACGGTAGCCTTGTTCCCTTAAGGCCAAAGTCACAGCATATGAACGGGCAGCGTCGCCTAAACTTCCTATATGAGGGAAGCCAGACGCCCCAAGCCCCATCTCAGTTCTTATCATGTCTAGGCTTCTGCCAAGCTTTTTCTCTCTTTCAATAATCTCTGCTGCCATTTTATCGTACCATGTGCCGCGGCCGATTATTTTTCCACCCATTGTCCTTCTAAGCCTCTACCAACAATACTTAACATTGTAGATAAAAAACGTTTAGAAAACCATAGCTTAATCCGAGCATAGTCTAAAATATTCCGAATTTTGCTGGGGGAATGTCGCCTTTTATAACTGTTCCAGTTGCGCCGTCCATCCACAAAAAGTAACTTTTGCCTGCGTACTCATATTTTATAAGCCATATGGGCGCATGCAAGTAGATCATCTGGTTTATTTTTATCTCGTTTTTTATTTCAATGATTCTGTCAACATCTTGCTGGGCTAAATAGTGGTGGTGCTCTTCAACCTCCTGTTTCGCCATTGTCACAGCTTCTTCTCTGTCTATTTCGCTGTTCAGAATTTTGGCAAAGTCTTCAATTTTCCTAAAGTCGTAGGGGATTTTTCCTTCTAAGGGCACATCGTATTCTCTTGTTGGAAAGCTTGTCGCCTTTCTTGCAAGAACAAGCCAATCATATTTCTTCGCTATTTTTCCCTCCTTAATGACCGAGGGGGTTACGCGTTCAAAAACCCCTTTATAGGTGGTTTCAGCGTCCACAGATAAGACCCAGAAAGGCAGGTAGGTTAAAGTTTTCTCGGTGATTTTTGATTTTCGGGCGAGGTCATGGGGCTTTAGAAAACCTGACCGCATCCATCCTCTAACAATTTCTTCGACTTGTGTGGGGCTGTACTTGTTAAGCAGCATAGAGTGTTCGAATAGGAAGGCTTTTCCAGTTTCTATTACAACAGTATAGCCACAGTACCTGCATGTAGCTATTATTTCGCCAGGCTCAAAAGATATTGGTGCGCCGCAGTGGGAGCAGCTTAGCTCCTTAATGATTGACATTTTGTTTAGCCTTCTGTTTTTCCCTCTTTATTATCTCTCTTGCCACAATTACTCCTGAGGCTGAAGCTTGAATTAGGCCTCTGGTCACTCCAGCTCCGTCTCCGATTGTGAAGAGGTTGCGTATTTTTGTTTCAAGCATATTGCTTAGCTCTAATCGCGAGGAGTAGAATTTTACTTCAACACCGTATAGGAGGGTGTCCCTTGAATGGATCCCTGGGGCTATTTTGTCTAATGCCTCCAGCATTTCCCTTATGTTGGCGAGATAACGGTAGGGCAAAACAAAGCTTAAGTCACCTGGCGTGGCGTTCTTTAAAGTTGGGGTTACGACGCTTCTAGCTATTCTTTCGGGTGTTGAACGTCTTCCCGCTTCTAGGTCGCCTAAACGCTGTATAAGTATGCCTCCGCTAAGGAGGTTTGAAAGTCTTGCCAAGTATTTTCCATAGGCTATCGGCTCCTTAAAGGGCTCGGTGAAGGATGTTCTAACCAATATTGCAAAGTTTGTGTTTTCTGTCTTGCGCTCAGCATAGCTTTGTCCGTTAACTGTTAGAACCCCGTTGTAGGATTCTGATATTACTTCGCCATAAGGCGCAACACAGAAAGTTCTAACCTGGTCGTCGAAGAATTTTGAGTAGTAGATGAATTTAGGCTCGTAAAGAGCGTTTGTCAGTTCTTCCATAACTGAAGCTAAAACTTCCACTCTGACGCCTACATCTACAGGATTGTTAAGCGTCTTCAATCCTAAGGTTTGGGCTTCCGTTTTAAGCCATTCTGCCCCGCTTCTCCCAGGGGCAACGATTACATATTTTCCGAAGTATTTTTCGCCCTCAACTGTTTCAACGCCCTCAACAACCTTGTTTTTCACTAGAAGCCCTTTAACGTCCTTTCTCATTTTAATTTCAATTTTGCCATCCAGTTCTTGGCGCATTTTCCTTAAGGTTTGAGCGCACCTTTCTGTGCCCATGTGGCGAATTTTTTGTTGAATAAGTTTCAACCCAGCTAGGGACGCTTTCCTTTCGATTTCTTCCACCTTTTCGATGTCTCCGCCATAGGCATGTTCTGGCGCGCCATATTTTATGTAGATGCTATCCACATAATTTATCAACTCGCTAAGCTCCTTCTCTGAAATGTACTGGTTTAGCCAACCGCCAACTTCTGTAGATAAGGTCAGTTTGCCGTCACTGAAGGCTCCAGCACCGCCCCATCCTGAAAGCAGCCCGCATGGTTCACAGTTCATACATCCAAATCCACGGCTTGCGGGGCATTTTCTTTGCTCTACGTCTGGGCCTCTATCAATGAGAAGGATACGGAGATTCGCTTTTTCTACAATTTCGAGGGCTGAGAATATTCCTGCTGGACCTGCTCCGACGATTATTACATCATACTTCAAAGCATTTGACTCCTTTTGAAACCCAAAACTAGATGTAACAACCAGCATATATTTTTAACGAATCAAAAATTTCAGCTTTTAAACTAGGCTTGCATTTGTTCGTTAAAGAGGAAATGGACTTTTTATTTAGTTTTATGGGGCACAAGGCATAGAAATTTCAAAGTTTTGCTGCCATTATTTTTAAACTGGTGTTTCTCGTTAGGAGGTATGAAAATGGCGTCGCCGGGTTTAAAACTTCTCTCTCCAGTGGCGCCGACAACGACACCTTCTCCCTCTAAAATGAAGACTTCGTGTTCCCATGGGTGACTGTGAAAGGGGCTGTAGCCTCCGGGTTCAATTTCGAATAACCTCATAGCGAAATTTTCAGCACCCATGTCCTTAGTAATCAGCCACCTAACCTTCAGTTTAGAGGCTCCTTCCTCGGCGTCTTTAGCTTCAACTTCACTATAATGTAGGATTTTCACATCAATTCACCCAGCTAATGAATCACTTTAAAAGTTGTGCTCAATCTTTAACGCTTCAGCTAGTCTTTTATGGCCTCTAATAGGCTCATCACATTCCATAACTTTACCCGCGTGTAAGGCGGCA
>JAWCLS010000002.1:51411-51919 GCA_038850545.1 Bathyarchaeia archaeon | reverse complement strand
TATAACAGCTATTGCTCCGCTAATAAGCATCGTTGTTGCTAAAGCTGCAATTAATGTACTCTTCTTCATTTTCGTTTTTATTATCCCCCCTCTTATTCCAAGCCTCTTACTGAGCCTCCCTTGGCTCTAGGCGGTGACCTGCCTCCTCAGGAATCACCCAAGGTTTTCTCAATCAGCCTTCCAATGATTGCATTGTAGATGAGACCTTATAAAACCTTTGGTAACTTTATTATAGAACTATTTTCTATCAGCATAATTACTAATTACAATTTTAGTATTTTACTATCTCGAAACTGCTTGAAAGTATACTTTAAACGCTTTTTTCTTTAACGTCAAAATGCTTCCTAAAAAGAAAAAGGGGCACCAAAGCCTATAAGCCCTAGTAGAGATGCCTATGGGAAGGCTGGTTTAGGGCTGGCGCCCTTAGGTATTGGCTTGGGTGGGTTAGAAAGAAGATATAAGACGGTTCTAAGCGTTTCAGGCAGACCTTCAAGCGAAAAAAAGCACC
>JAWCLS010000002.1:0-51401 GCA_038850545.1 Bathyarchaeia archaeon | reverse complement strand
AAGCACCTGTGCCTAAAGGAGATGAAACTTATTGATGCGCAAAGGAAAAGATGAAAGCAGAGTATTCCTTGAACCGAGAGAAAAAGACAAAAGTGAAACTATGTCTAAGTTTTTTGGCTAATTTTTAGTTTGGCATTTAGGGTGCTTTTGCCAAGGTGACTGTCATGGCGTATTCAAATCCTTTGCGGTAAACGGTTAAATTGACCCTGTCTCCTGCTTTTCTTTTGTGGATTTCGCTTAACAACTTCTCAATTTTGATGATTGGTGCATCGTCCAGTGCTATTATTATGTCGCCTGCCATTATGCCTGCCTCGTCCGCTGGGCTTCCCTCAACAACTCTTGTCACCAACACGCCTTCGCTTAGTGGAATTCCATAATAACTTGACAAATCCTTAGAGAGACTTAGGCCAATTATCCCAAGCCATGGTCTAGCATGAGTGCCACTAATTATTATTTCATCTGCACATCTCTTTGCAGAGTTTATTGGAATTGCAAATCCAATCCCATGGGCGAAAGGTATTATCGCCGTGTTTATGGCGACGACTTTGCCGTTAACGTCCACAAGTGGGCCGCCGCTGTTTCCAGGGTTTATAGCCGCGTCTGTTTGAACAAGGTTTTCCAAAAGCTCATTTTTAGATTCAATAGTACGATTTAAGGCGCTTACAACCCCAGAAGTTATTGTGGGTCCGCCAGCCAAACCGAAAGGATTGCCAATGGCGTACACTCTTTGTCCTATTCTAAGCTTATCCGAGTTTCCAAGCTCGGCGTAGGGAAGCCCCTTTTTATCAACTTTGACGACAGCTATGTCGTGCACCGCGCACGTGCCTATAAGGCGGCCGTTTAAGACTTCGCCATTCCAAAGCGTGACAGCAATACGCTCAGCACCCATAACCACGTGATTGTTGGTAAGTATATAGCCTTCACCACTTGTTATTGTTCCCGAACCCATTCCCTTGACTGGAAGAACCTGGTAGAAAATGTTTTGAATCAGCCTTATCGTGCTTATGTTCACCACGCTTTTGCTTACTTTTTCAAGGATGTCTAAAACTTCAGACTCGTCTCTAGATGCCAAATTCTTCCCTTCTAAAGAAAATGATGTCCTAAGTTTTAACGTTTTCCACTTTTGCTTTTCCTTCTAAATGGGCTTTGATGAGCAGAATCACCGCCGCAACCTGCATTATTACAACATAGAGGACCACGGAAGTGAAAGGGGACGCCAGCGTTGCTATTAGACCATATACAACTCCGCTGCCAAGCATACCTACGCCATAGGCTATGCTAAATATGCCGTAGGCTGTTCCACGCGAATAAATAGGCGTAAACTCTGAAACTGCCGCACGGTAAATCGACTCTTGCATTCCAAGGACTAAGCCGAAAAATACCGCAGCAATTATTAATGTGAACAAGTCTGCGTTGGCGAAGACAAGCAACGGCGGAATAACTGAAAGAGCAAAAGGCAAAACCAAAACCTTGAGTTTAAACCTGTCATAGGAATACCCTGAAAACAGCGCTGAAGGCGCGTCCACTCCCTGGATAACCGTGTAGATTAAGGGAGCAATCCAAAGTTCTTCGGGACGAAGAATCGCGGAAGCTTTATACACAATTAGTTCATATGGGATCAGCCCAACAGTGTTTAATATGACAGCGAAAGTATAAATGTAGAAAGGTTTTCCAAGCTTTTTGCCGTTCCCTTTCGCTTTTTTGGGTTCAACACGTTCAAGTTTACCAATCTTCCCATAAGTATACAACAATATAGCGAGAAGAACCGTGAAAGGCAAAAAGAGAAAACCGAAAGTTTGCCTATAATTGTTGCCGCTGAAAAACAGCAAACCCGACACTAAAATCGGGCCTAATACAGCCCCTATCTGGTCTAAAAACTCGTGAATTCCAAACCCTTTCCCAACGCCCACCCCCTTACTTACAATGGAAAGCACAGCGTCCCTGGAAGGCGACCTAATGGCTTTCCCAATCCTCTCAAGCAAAATTAAAATTATGGCTATTTCCCATACGCTTATGAATCCTAAAAGGGGTATTGAAACAATTAATCCATAACCTATGAACATGAAAACCCAATAGGCTTGAGTTGTGTCCGCTAAGGCTCCACTTATAAGCCTAAAGGCGTAGCCAAGAAACTCCCCAAATCTGCCCGCAAATGTCATGATGAAGACTGAAGCACCCAAAAAAGGGAGGTAAAATGGCACAATTCCCCTTGAACCTTCATAAACGACGTCACCCATAAGGCTTACAATTCCCAGAAGAAAAATAGCAATGTATGTACTTTTGGTTTTAACTGAATTGGCTTTCATGCGAAACTTCCTATCTATGGAAATTCAGCATTTGGTTAATGTATAATTTAAACTGTTTCCACGGAATCATGCTGCCTTAATACAATACTTAAAGCCTCTTTGATAGATAAAGCTTTTATTGATGCTTTAAGCTTAGTTTGCGAATAATTTGAAGAGGATGGTAAATGGCTCTGCAAAAAGGCGACTTCATACTCTTAGATTACGTTGCTAAAGTGAAAGAGACTGGTGAAGTTTTCGACACAACATTAGAGGAGATAGCCAAAAAAGAACGCCTATACAAAGAGGGAGAAATCTACGAGCCCAAACTAGTAGTTTTAGGCGAAGGCTGGGTTCTTAAACCCTTAGATGAAAGCTTAACAACCATGGAAGTTGGAAAACCCGCAACGGTTGAGATACCGCCAGAAAAAGCCTTTGGGGCAAGAGACCCTGAAAAGGTTAAAAGAATCCCGTTAAGGCATCTAACCGCTAAGGGAATAACTCCAACCCTTGGAATGCGCCTTGAATATGACGGTAAAATGGCCGTGGTTCGGGCAGTAGGAGCTGGTCGCGTTCTCCTAGACTTTAATCCACCATTGGCTGGGAAAACTCTAGTTTATGAGATTACTGTTCAAAGAAAGCTTGAAAACCGAGAGGAGAAAATAGCTGCTCTAATCCACCGCAGGATACCGTCCGTGGATGTGGAAAAATTCAAGTTCATTATTGAAGCCAAGACTATTAACATAGAAATGCCTGAAGAAGCCTTCTATATAGAAGGAATTCAAGTTGCAAAAAGGGGCATAGCCCTAGACATACAAAGGTTCTTCCCAGAAATCACCACGGTGAAGTTCACAGAAACGTTTAAGGTGGAAGCAGAATCCGAAACAAAAGAATAGTTGTAATTTTCTAAATAACTCCTGTCACTTTGGCGAGTTTCTCGCATTCTTCAAGACTTAAGTTTAACTTGTTAAGTATAGTGTAACGTTCGGGTCTTATAGAAGAGGCCATACATAAGGCTTTGGTAACATCCTCTTTTGTCAGCCCCAAATCGTAAGCGTTTTTAGGCGCCCCTAAAATTTCCAGAGTCTCTTTTATTCGCTTCCAGTTTGCTCCATGTAAATATGCCATCATTATTGTTCCAACTCCACACCGTTCCCCATGCATGGCATTATTAGGCCTTATTATGTCGAGGGCGTGGCTGAACAAGTGTTCCGAGCCGCTGCACGGGCGGCTGCTTCCAGCAATGCTCATGGCAACTCCACAGCTTATTAAGGCTTCTAAAAGCACCCGTAAGCCTTCTTCGCTTCCAGACTTAATGATTTCAGCGTTTTGCATCACAAGTTTAGCACTCATTAAAGCTAGGCTTGCCGCATATTCCCCATAATACTCGTCTTTCTCCTCATGTGCTAGTCTCCAATCCTTAACAGCGGTAAACTTTGCGATGACATCTCCGCAACCGCTTGCTATGAGGCGGCTAGGCGCCTGCTTTATTATGTTTGTGTCTGCTATAATAGCTATTGGCGCTTGCGCCTTAACTGAAAATGGCTTTTCAAGTCCCTTAACCGAGGACAGGGGGCTTGAGATTCCATCGTGGGAAGCTGTTGTGGGAATGCTTATGAATGGTATTCCTTGGCGTGCTGAGCTCAACTTTGCAAGGTCGATTTTTGTTCCGCCGCCAACCCCGAAAACAACTTGAGGCTTTAACTCGCTTATTTTTCCTTCAACCATCTTTACATCTTTAAGGGTTGCTGATTCAGCAATGAAAATTTCAGCTTCCATACCGCCTTTTTCAAGATGCTCCTTAACAGTTTTCCCAGCAACTCCATAGGTTTTAGAACCTGTTATTATAAGCGCTGACTTCGTGAACCCAAGCCTTTCCGAGACTTCGGCGACGCGCTCTATTACGCCTTCTCCTAAAACTACCTCCCTCGGAAGCTGCATTCGATGATGCCTTAAAGACAAAATAATCACTTTAAAGGCTGTATTCACTGTAACTTGATAGTAACCTTCCCTTAAAACTCTTTTTAAATCATGGCTTCGGCAAAGCCTCCATCCTTAACATGAAGACAATGATTTAGCGTATTGTAAATCGAGGGGTTCAAAGCGTAATATTAATAAGACTCACAGCTATGATTAAATGATGCTGCTTCCTAGCGAAGTAACTTGGCGCATGTTTAGGTTTTAGGGAGAAATGATGTATGGCAAGTAATGATGTGGCTAGTCGATTAACGTTGAAAGGGACAACAACCATAGGAATAGTCTGCAAGGACGGTGTAATCCTAGCCTCAGACACCCGTGTAACTATGGGATTCTATGTGGCTCATAAACATGGGAAAAAAATATACAAGATAGATGACCACTTAGCTATGACTATAGCTGGAACAGTTGCAGATGCGCAGAGAACCGTGGACATACTGACAGCCAATGCACAACTTTACAAACTGCACATGAACAGACCAATGCCCATAAACTCAGCCGCGAGACTCGTTGCAAATCTTTTATTCTCAGCAAGATATATGCCTTTAGCCACACAGGTTTTGATAGGAGGCGTGGATGACAGCGGCCCCCACGTGTTTTCCCTAGACCCCTTCGGAAGCTTAACAGAGGAAAAATGCGTTGCTACAGGTTCAGGTTCTCCAATAGCCTACGGTGTGCTTGAAGACAAATATAAAGAAGACATGTCTGTGAAGGAAGCCTTACCAATAATTGTTAAAGCAGTTAACTCCGCCATGAAACGGGACACGGCAAGCGGTGACAGCTTTAACGTAGCCATAGTGGACAGCAACGGGTATAGAGAATTAACCGAAGAGGAAAAGAAGCAACTTTTAGCAAACTAGGAAGTTTAAGAGTTGGCGCCGAGCTCTGAAAGGGAGAAAATAGAGATAAGCCAATACATCTTAGAGCATGTTCCCAAAGAGGCTGAAGTGACGAGGGTAGAGTATGAAGGCCCGATGCTTGCAGTATATGCTAAAAAGCCAGAAATTCTGGTTGAACAGAGCAGCCTAATCGCAGATATAGTTAACGTTATAAGAAAACGAATTGTTGTCCGTTCAGACCCCTCTGTAAGGCTGCCAGAAAAGGATGCTGAAAGAATAGCCCGCGAAATAATCTCGCCGGAGGCTGAAGTTACAGATATAAATTTTGATCCAAGCCTCGGAGAAATAATAATTGAAGCTAAAAAACCAGGTTTGGTAATCGGTAAAAATGGAGCGGTTCTTCAGGAAATCATAAAGAAAACCAAATGGCGCCCCCACGTTTTAAGAAGCCCCCCGCTTCGTTCAAAAATTATTGCACATATGCGCCATTACCTACACTCAGAAAGCAAGGAAAGAGAAAGAATTCTCCGCATGTTCGGCGAGCGGATTTTCAGACCTAAAACCTTTGAGGTTGGAGACATTCGAATAACACCCCTTGGTGGTGTTCAAGAGGTTGGGCGCTCAGCCTTTCTCGTCCAAACAAGAGAAAGCAACATACTTTTAGACTGCGGCATAAACCCCGGCTCTTCGAAGCCTTTTGAGGCCTTTCCAAGATTTGACAATCCAGCTTTCGAAATAGACTCCTTAGACGCGGTTGTAATAAGTCATGCACACCTGGACCACTGCGGTTTGGTGCCCTTCCTCTATAAATATGGCTACGACGGCCCAGTCTACTGTTCTGCTCCAACTTCAAGCTTGATGACTCTGCTTCAGTTAGACTATTTGGACGTAGCCAGCAAACAAGGCATAACTCCTCCGTTCGACCAGAAGGATGTTCGTGAATGTGTCTTACACACAATTCCATTGCGCTATGGCATTGTAACAGATATAGCCCCAGACATACGCTTGACCTTGCATAACGCTGGACACATTCTAGGCTCGTCAATAATCCATCTGCACATAGGTGAAGGCTTACACAACATCGTCTACACTGGAGACTACAAATATTCAAGAACAACGCTTTTGGAAGCCGCTACAGCAGAGTTTCCAAGAGTTGAAACATTCATTACAGAAAGCACCTATGGCGGTCCAGACGACGTAATGCCATCAAGAGCTGAAGCTGAAGAACGCCTAACGAGAATCATAAACGAGACTTTAGAAAAAAAGGGTAAAGTTCTAATTCCAGTTCCAGCTGTGGGCAGAGCGCAAGAGATAATGCTCATTCTAGATGGTTATATGAAGCGTGGAATGATGAAAGAGGCCCCAGTGTTTATAGAAGGAATGATTTCAGAGGCAACAGCAATCCATACAGCCTATCCCGAATATTTAGGAAGAGAAGTTCGTAACAGCATCCTCCATAATGGAATAAACCCCTTCGAGTCGGATTACTTCAGCGTGGTTGAACATCCAAGTGTAAGACAAGACGTTATCGATGGTGAACCATGCATTATTATGGCTACATCAGGGATGCTTGAAGGCGGACCTGTAATAGAATATTTTAAGAGTTTAGCTGAGGATGAGAAAAATGTGATGATCTTTGTAAGTTATCAGATTGAGGGCACTTTGGGAAGAAGAGTGCAGAAAGGCCTAAACGAGGTTACCATGATCGACAATGAAGGCAAAATGGTTGTTGTAAAAGTGAAAATGCGTGTAGAATCCATAGAAGGATTTTCTGGACACTCTGACAGACGTCAAATAATCAACTATGTTACTCATCTAAAACCAAGGCCGGAAAGAGTAATAGTGTGCCACGGCGAGAAGGCAAAGATAGCAAGTATAGCAGACTTCATTCAGAAAAAATGTGGAATACAGACAATTACTCCAGCAGTTATGGAAACCTTTAGGCTGCTGTAGGAATAGGCTCGCTTGCTAAGGGCACTTTTTCCCTCCAAATTTTTACATTCGGAGGGCATATCACAACCCTTTCTTCACCAAGACGCGCAATATCCCCGCCGACTGATTCAGCAAATTCGCATAACTCATTAACTGCCCGCTTCACGTCCTCAATACTTTTGGTTGCAAGAGGGGTTATCCTAAGGATTATAATGTTTCCTGAACTCACTTCGCTTTTAACAGTGTCTAGGTCAGCCAAGTCGCGGAGAGGCATAGCCTTCAAAAAAGTTTTGCCTTGAACCACTTTAGCCCCAACTTTCGCCGTTTCTTTTTCTTCCTTCTTGCTTCTACGAAAAGGATTACTTAAACCAGGCAAACCTCTCCTCTCTTATCTCTTTATATATTTATCTTCAAAGAGTTAAGCGTTTTCCTTTGAGGCTTATTCTGAATCGAAAATATAGATTTCTATTAATAACTTTATGAATTTAAAATTCAGATTTAAGACCAAATTATCTTGTTACGTTGTAAATCTCCTTAAATAATTCCATATTTTGTCGCCTACAAAATGAAGGTTTTTTACAACTGCACCGTGTTTGACCTTTACTATTTCAGCATTACTGTAAGCGATTTCGCCTACAGCAATTGGTTTACCATGCTTTTCGTCAACCACAAAAACTAAGTCTCCTTTACTGAAACTTCCTTCAAAGCGAACAACTCCAGGAGCCATGACATCGGCGCCATTGCAAACGTGAGGAATAGCACCCATGTCAACGACAACCTTAGGCGCCGAGGCTAGGAGTTCTTTAAAGATCAGAGTGGGTAAAATATTGCCTTCGGTTTTAAACAGTAAGGGTTTACCGTTTATGAGGAAAAATTCGCCGAAATCTGTTTGAACCAACTCTATCTTAGCGTCGGCGCCAAATTCCTTCTCCAAGTTTATTTTCAGCTTTGCAGACATTTCCCTTAAAATGGCCCTAGCTTCTTTAGCTTTCAGAAAATACCTCTTATATTTCTTAGACATTTCAGCGCTTCTCTTTTAGATAGGTTTAAATTATATAAGCTTAAGTATAAAAAGGGTAAAGTGTACTTTGAGGGCCTCAAATGAGTGAGATGACAACGGAAATCCTCGAGCAGAACATTGGAAAAATAGTGCTTGTTAGATTAAAGGGTGGAAAAAGTCTACGCGGAAGATTGAAAGGGTTTGACCAACACTTGAACCTTGTTTTGGAAGAAACAGAAGACACGACGGAAGCTGAAAACGTAAAGAAACTGGGCTTAATAATCGTCCGCGGGGACAATGTTGTTCTCATATCTCCGCCTCCAAGGTGAAAAGGTTGGGTAAAGGCACACCATCCTTTGGAAAACGCGCCGGAAAAACCCTTCACATACGTTGCAGAAGATGCGGAAGAAGAGCCTATAATGTCTCAAAGAAGCGGTGCGCTGCATGCGGCTATGGAGAAAC
Source organism: Bathyarchaeia archaeon (assembly GCA_038850545.1). Taxonomy (GTDB): domain Archaea; phylum Thermoproteota; class Bathyarchaeia; order Bathyarchaeales; family Bathycorpusculaceae; genus JAWCLS01. Next base: position 42,909 of record JAWCLS010000002.1, on the reverse strand, counting down.
AACCACTATTAGGAAGTATTCATGGCAGACAAAAAACCTTAACAGAGAAAGGGTGCGTTAAAATCCATTAATCAAATAATTGATGCTTCGAAATAAAAGAAGATTCTGTGTTTTATAAGTCGCTGTTGTTGTAATAGCCCTTGTCGATTTTGACAAATATTAAGGGGCCTTTGCTTTTGGACAGTTCTCTGGCTTTGCGCAGAGTATTGTTGACAACATTTAACATTTGTTCTCTGCTGTTGGCGTATTTTCTCAAGTTTTCGCCCAGCTCCATTTTTAGAAGGTTCTCTGACAGAACTGCTGTGCCGCAGATTTCTCCATTTTTAATTAGGGTAGATATTACTACTTCCTGCATTTCTTTGCGGTTGGAAAGTTTCCTCCAAATTGGTTCCGCATTATTAATTATTCTCGTGATTTTGTTCCATTTTTTGGAGCTCTCATTTCCTATTAAGAGTTTAACTCTTTCACTCCATTTTTTGAGCCATATTCCCGTCCATAAATCTATGAAGTCTTCCAGCTCCTTCCGCTCTTTTTGGTAAAATTCTTCCAGTTTATCTGTGAGTTCATATTCATTTGCTTCCTTGCCCATGAGATTCCAGTAAACCTTAAGATAGTTTGTCAAGTCTTGACATGCTATTTGAAGGATTTTACGGTCAGCCCCTAAGATATCCAGCATTGGGTTTTTGCTTTTCAGTTTTTCAACCAGCAACATTTCAATGAAGTTCATTATAGCTCCGCTCGAAGCCTTCTCCGAACAACATATTAGAGACTAAGTTTTAATAAGCTTTATTCATGGTTGCTTCTATAACATTTTTAGATAAGTTCCAGCTATATTATCCATTCAATAATATTTCAACTATTCAACAAAATCTGGAAGCTCGTTTATGTTTTCAAGAATTAAATCGGGTTTCTCCCTTTCTAATTCTTCCCTTGTAAATATTCCAGATAGTACTGCTACAGTCATGGCTCCTGATTTTTTTCCAGCCTTTACATCAGTAATGGAGTCGCCCACCACGAGACACTCTTCTATTTTAACACTGAGCTGCTGTGCACATTTTATAAGCGCTTCCGGAGACGGCTTAGGAACAGGCGTATCTAAAGCGGTTACTATACGGTGAAAATATTTAGCCAAGCCAAAATCTTCCAATTCTTTTCTTACTTTTTCCTTTGGAACGTGGCGCATAGTGATTAGTGCAAGCTTTGCCTTCGCTGAAAGCACCTCAAGCGTTTTTGACACCCCTGGTAACGGTTTCGTCTTAATTCTTGTTAACTTGTAATACGTTTTTAGGTAGGTGTCTAAAAACTTTTTAGCATTCACTTCATGTATCAAATCGTCTATTGGCAGATTCTGTTCTAATCTTCTGGGAATTTCAAACGCTATATTAGCGCTGAAATTTTTCAGTCTCATATTTGTAAAAGTTTTCTTTAAAGCTTCGCAATATGCTTCTCTAGAGTCCACTAGTGTGCCGTCTAAGTCTACAAGTATACCTTTAACCTTCAGCTTCATTTTCTTCCTCTTTTCTCTTATTCAGCTTACGCGTTTGCCGTGTATTTTTCGATAAGTTTTTATTTGTGCTTTATCGTCTAAAGGTAACCCACTAGAAGATATAAAAGATTGAGGCGTGGAGTATTAAGCTATGGTAAGAAAAGCGCGGATACGTTTGACAAGTACGGATTACAAGAAGTTAGAGGAGGTTTGTGCGGAGTTAAAGGCTATTGCTGAAAAAACAGGTGTAAAGATAACAGGGCCTGTTCCTCTGCCGACTAAGAGACTCAAGGTTCCTGTTTTGAAATCTCCTTGCGGTGAGGGAACTGCTACTTGGGACAAGTGGGAGCTGCGTATCCATAAGCGTTTAATAGACATCGACGCTGAAGAACGGGTTATGAGGCGTATTATGCGTATCCGCGTTCCGGAAGAAGTGCACGTTACTATAGAACTTGCCTAGATGCTTTTACTTCTTCGCATTGGATTTTATAGCTCAAAACCGTAAATATAGATAGGCTGGTATTGTTAGGGCTAAGCTTAATGTAAAAACTGAGGCCCATACAGTTTTGTTCCATAGGAAGACTTTAAAGCCATCGAGCACCCCGAATGGAATGAGGTTGAAAAGAGCTATCCATGCGTTAAAAGCCGCTCCATACACCAGTATTGGATGAGGCACCATAAGCCATAACATAATTAGTGTCGCTGACAAAGTTATGTTCGTGGACGGACCGGCTATAGATATTTTTCCCAGTCTTCTTTTATCGGCAAATCCAGCTATAAAAACCGCTCCCGGCGATATTATCTTAAAAAGCGGCGAAATAATCGATACGGCTGTTAAAATTATGCCCAAAAACATTAGTCTAAACTCAGCCCACAAGCCTTCCTTTTGGGCAACAAATTTGTGGGCCAACTCATGAATGAAAAAGGACAACACTATTATAAGGGCAAAGGCGAACAGCATAAGAGGACTTCCGATTGCCGCATATGCCGCTGGTGATACTCCCAAGGACAAACCTATGCCTAAAACAAGTAGGGCTGCTAGGCTTAGATGTTTAACCTCCTTAAGGCTGAAGTAAAGTTTCTTCTCCGTTTTCACTGGGATGTATGTAACCGTGTATTCATATGACCTCGGGGTTTGTTGGACTAGCGGGGGCGCTTCTTTTTTGGGGACGTGTGCCAACTTAATCCCAGGGCACTCGTGGTTTTCCGGTAGGCGATGCTCTGAACAGAAGTAGCCTCCACAGTATGGACATTTAAATGGAAGGAATGTTTCTTTTCCGCATTTTTGGCATTCCATGCCTGCGCGCCTTTTAATCGTTAGAATGCTGTTGCTTTACTCTTTATATGTTTCTGTAGTCCTCTTAAACATTAATAGGTTAATTCAGCTAATTCTACAAGTTGAACTAGCTTCCCTGGAGGAATATGCGTGAAGGCTTTCAGTTTCGTTCATGCTGCGGATTTGCATTTAGGTTATTCTCAATACGGTTTAGAAGTTAGACGAGAAGACTTTGACAAAGCTTTTCAAGAGCTTGTTGACAGGACTATAGAGCTAAAGCCGACTTTCATGATAATTGCTGGAGACTTATTCCATAATGCACGTCCATCCAACCTTACATTGGAGAACGCTGTAAAAAATTTTAACCGCTTACGGAATGCAGAAATTCCAGTTTTGGTGGTTGACGGTTCCCATGACTCAGCGCCAAACGTTGTTACAAGCACTATTTTAAATCCATTGGACAGCGCTGGGCTAATTTATTATTTGCCGAGACATGAAGGCGCTTGCTGGCGGAAACCAGACTGCTGCTACGTTTATGGAGTGCCGAACTTTAGAACGCGCCGTAAAACCGAGGAAATGCTTCCAGTTTTTATGGAGCAGAATAGGCCAACGCCAAAGGCCGATTTATTCAACATTTTCGTTTTTCACATGGCTTTAGATATTCCAGAGCTTAACCCACCTTATATGGAGGCTGAGGCCCCGGCGGAGCTTATACCCGAAGGCTTCAATTACTATGCTGCTGGGCATGTGCACAAGCCTTATAAAGAGAAGTTTAAAACCGGGCTGCTGGTGTATCCTGGAAGCACTGAAACAATAAACTATGATGAAGCTAACAGTGAAAAGGGTTTTTACTATGTTGAAGTAAATGATGGTGGAACATTTTCGACGAATTTTATAAGACTGGAGTCCCCGCGTAAATTTGTTGTTTTGGAACAGGATTTTACCGGCGTTACTGCCCCAAAGATTACGGAGCTTGCAGTTCAGCTTGTAAAAGGGGCTGATAAGGATGGGGCAATCTTGGTTCCAGTGTTAAGAGGTGTCTTGCCAGCTGAGGTGAGCCGTGCAGAGGTTGATGTTGCCCAAATTAGAAGCGCTGCTGAAAAGGCTCTGCTTGTCCACCCAGTCATTTTGCTGCGTGAAAGCGAGGTTCCGGAAACTGTTGTTCGCTCCATATTCGAAAGCGAATTTAAGGATTTGAAAACGAAAAGTTTCGAATACTTCCTGCAAATTTTCTCTGAACGTTACAGTCGTGAAGAAGCCGAAAAAATAGCCCGCGCCGCAGTCAACCTCATTGAACCGCTGACAAAAAGGCAGGACGAAAAAGTTAAACAAGTCTTGGAGGAGCTTCTGCAATGAAAATTGAAGTTGTTTATTTGGAGAATATCCGCTCTCATGTGAAGTCGACTGTGCCCTTTGCAAGAGGCTTCAATTGTCTTGTCGGCGGTTTAGGGTGTGGAAAATCAAGTATACTTTACGCCATAGACTTTGCGTTGTTCGGAGACCCATTGGGAAGAAGTTATGACTATCTGCTAAGGGAGGGTGCTGAAAGTGGAAAAGTCACCCTTCATTTTGCTCACAACGGCAAAAACTACAAAATAACACGGGGAATAAAGAGGCGGGGAAAGGGGATAAGCCAAGACTTTGACGAACTTAAACTCTTCCAAGATGAAAACCTGATGGCAAGTGTGAAAAGCGAAGCCGTGGCAGAACAGTTAAAGGCCATAACAGGCCTAGAAAAGGAGCTTTTCCGTGAAATAGTTTGGGTTAGGCAAGAACACCTAAAAGAACTTTTAGATGTTGCGCCAAGGGAAAGACAAAAACGCCTTGACGAACTCTTCGGACTGTCAGACTACGAAACAGCATGGAGCAACCTCTCTGGATATCAAAGAGAATACGAAGGAGAAAAAAGAGCTTATGAAAAAGACCCGGACATCGTTGGAATAGAGAAGCTGAATGTAGAATATAACCGCTTAGCCGAAGAATTTTCCCTCTTGGAAGTTGAAATACAAAATTTTTCAAAAAGGCTTGATGAAGCAAAAAAGGCGTTAGAAGAGGCAGATCTCAAACTCAAAAGGCTTGAGGAGTTAAAAGCATCTGTAGAAGAGCTTAAAAGGAAAGAAGCCCAGCTTCAGGCAAATCTGACGAATATTGAGGACTCATCAGCCGCGTTAGCTGAAAAAATTGAGGAAAAAAGAGCAGCTGTTGAACATTTGAAGCAACACTTAGACGCCATGCTAACGCAAGTAGAATCTTATAAAGAGAAGTTGAAAGAAATCGGAGTTCTAGCGGACCAGCCCATTGAAGCTCTAAGACGACACTTATTGGCTTTCGACGATCAGATTGCCAGCCTAAAGGCTGAACAAGAGGCTCTTCTTAGGAATATGCAGGTAGACCAGAAAAGAATTTCTTCGCTTTCCACAGAAGATCGCTGTCCCCTTTGCCTACAGCCATTAAACAGCGAGTACAAGAATAACTTAATGCAGAGGATACAAAAGGAAAATGGTGAAAGGCAGAGGGCAATAAGTCAGCTTCAAAGCGACATTGAAGAGCTTCGGCAGATAAAAGAAAAAGCCAGCTCCGCCATCTCAAACCTTCAAGTTCTAATGCCAAGAATTGAAGACTTAAAAACACGTGTCGGTGAGGAGTCAAAGGCTTTAGCTGAACTTTTAAGGGAATTTGAGGAAAAGCAGAAACTGGAAAATGAGATACGCGCTCAACTTGAACGTGTAAGAGCTGAAATAGGCAAGTTTGACGTTTCCGAGCTGGAAAATGCAAAGATTCGCAGAGAGCAAGTCTTCAGACAGTACTATTCACTTGAATCCGAACTGCGAACCAAGGAGAACCGCAAAAAAGACGTTATGAAACGCTTAGACGATCTCAAAGAGCGGATAGACCAAGCTCAGAAAAAACTTGAGCGGATAGAAAAACTTGCCAAAGTTGTCGGGATTATAGGCAGCCTACGCGATGCATATAGAAGCATTCAACCAAAACTGCGAAGCGAATTCGTGAAAGTTTTAAAGAATTTCGTTCAACAGGTTCTCGACGCGCTAGTAGGCGGAGAAGGCGCGCCAATAAACATTATGATAGACGAGACATACACGCCGTACGTGTTAAGCGAAAGTGGCGTTGAAAGGGACGTTTCAAACTTGTCTGGAGGGGAGCGCACATTAATAGCGTTTGCGTACCGGCTGGGCTTGGGCCAGTTAATTATGCAGTCTAAGACAGGCCATGGTTTAAGCCTTCTCTTGCTTGATGAACCGACAGAAAGTCTAGGAAGGGAAGACGGCTCCATAGATCGTTTGGCTGAAGCAATCTCGCGGTTTAAGGCCATAGAGCAGATAATAGCTGTGACCCACAGCGAAGCCTTTGCGGAAAAAGCAGAACACGTTATAAGAGTTGAGAAGGAGGCTGGCGAAAGCAAAATATCAGTTGAGAAATAGGCAGAAACGCTTAAAGTTTTTCTTCAACAATTCGGTTTTCCAAAACACCTATTTTCTCAATCTCTATTCTTACGATGTCGCCGGCTTGCAAAAACTTTGGTTCCGGTTTCATGGCGAAACCAACGCCTGCAGGCGTGCCCGTTGCAATAATGTCGCATGGTTCAAGGGTCATTACTCGGCTTAGGTGGTGGACTATTTCGTAAACGTTGAAAACCATGTTTTTAGTTGTGCCGTTTTGGCGAAGTTCACCGTTAACCCATGTGTAGATGTAAAGGTTAGATGTGTCTTGCAGCTGGTTTCGAGTTACTATGCATGGACCAGTGGGAGCGAATGTGTCGAAGCTTTTGCCCCTCGTCCATTGCTTATCTTTAAATTGGATGTCCCGCGCCGAAACATCGTTTAAAATGGTGTATCCAAAAATGTAGGATTCTGCCTCTGAAATCGGAACATTTTTCGCTTTCTTCCCAATAACGATGGCTAGTTCAGCTTCATAGTCAAGTTGTTTAACGAAGCTTGGTTTAACTATGTTTTCATTTGGTCCTATTATTGTTGTATGTGGTTTTAGGAAGATTATTGGCTCGTCTGGTATAAGGGCACCATGTTCTGTAATGCTTTCGTCAATATGGTCTGCATAGTTTAATCCCAAACAAATGATTTTAGGAGGATAAGCTATTGGCGCGAGCACAGCTACTTTGTTAACCGGCAAAGAAACATCGTCAATAACGCTTTGCGGGGCTTTTTTAAGCAGTTCTTCTGCTGTTTCAACAGCCCTTTCGCCTTTTACTATAAACTCTTCAAGCGTGTTTGGAAGCCGCTTCTGCAGACGCTTAGCAAGACCGGGCAAGCTTACTATCTTATCATTGTTTGCTAAAACGCCGTAGCGCTGTTTTTTTCTATAGCGGTATTTCACTAACTTCACAGCTACGCGCCTCCCTTTAATCCCGTAAGTTTTAAGGAAAGCTTTCACGAGTATTTTTCATCAAGCTCATTGAACTACGGAAGCTGAGTTTAATAAGTTTTCTTTTTCGGGAATAATCTGCAACGAAACAGATAAAAAAGATTGAGTTGTATATTGTGCGAAAACAGGTTGAGACAATGGCGAGCAATGAAAAAATATTGAAGGCTCTGGAATCTGCAACGCACTATTTAGTGGATTCTCTTTCAACATTAAGCAAGGACGAGAAAGCCTTTACAGACAGCATTTGGCACGTCGCCGCAGAATTGGAATATGCCTTATTCCTATTTTCCCTAATGTTCAAAGGCGAAGGTGACACATCGAAATGGAAGCCAAATCCAGAAGCCAAAAAAATCGGGGCAGAAGAGATGCTGACAACAGTTCAGGAACTGCTCGGCGAATCTAAGAAAGCGTTGGTTGGCGAGGATTTACTGGACGCCTACAAATGCGCTTATATGGCGAGGCATTACGTTTTTAGGATTCAACAAGATTTTGCCAGAAAGAAGCGTGAAGCCTCTAAAAGATAGCAGACTATTCTTCTTCTGAAATCTTTATCTCCTTAACTTTTAAGGTGCTCTCTTTTACACTTATTACCCTGAAATAGTCTCTGAGTTCATTTTTGTGCAGAAACTTTTTCAGAAGCACTCGCAGATACTTTTTTGAAACATTTTTTCCTCCGCTATTAACAATAATTTCGTTTGACACTGCTTCAACTTTAACTCCTGCCTTTTCCCTTAAAAAGTCTGCAAGTTTTTTTATTACCTCATCTCCCTCAGATTTCAGCTCAGATACGTCTATTTTTATCTCTGCCATATTTCTTCACTTCTTGATTATTTTCTAACAATTATCACTCTTACATAGTCGCATGCGTCTTCGCATGCATCTGCAATCATTTCCATGGCTTCGAAAAGCTGGCCTACTAAAACTGCTACCCCTGCTTTTGGCAAATCTTCTGTTCCTAACAGTATTCTTGCCTTTTCATGTATGTCATCAACTTTTTCCTCCTCCCTTTCCACGACGTCTGCAGCCTGCAATGCTTCTTCAGGTTTTGTCATCATTTTGTTTACACATTTTTGGAGCGATAGCGCGCATTCCTTTATGCCCTTCATCATTGCCGCGAACTCGTTTTTGATGGATTTTGGCACATGCTCCATGGGTATTACGCTTAAAACTCTTGTAGATTCTCTGCTCCAGTCTGCAACCATGTCTACTCTCTTTACAAGGTGCATTATATCTTCCCTAGCTGTAGGCGTAAGCTCTCCTCTCGACACTTCATCCATGACTCTTCTCCGTAAAGAGTCTGCTTCACTTTCGCTTCCCGCTATTCTTTCAATGCATGCACGCATTTCTTTCGCATCGTTTCTTATGGCTGCATTCACAGCCTTTTCTAAGTCTTCAACTATGCTTGTCGTTAAGGCCAGATGCTGTTGTATCGTTGCTAACGCCTTTGTTTCTCTTCTCTTTTCAAACCATTTTATCAGCTCACTCAACAGCTATTTCCTCCCTTAACCCAACCTCTGGATACACGAACAAATGAGCGGACTCCGGCTGAAAGCTTACTGTAACTTTTTCCCCTATATTAAACCATTCGCAGGCCAGAGAGGGACTTACAACCACAATCAAATCTTGATTTTCAAGCCTAACCTCATATCTTATGTTTGTCCCTTCGAAAGCCACTCTTTCAGTCACGCCTAAAATGGAATTTTTCCTTCGCACAGCACCCCTTCTAATAGAAAATGTTTCGGGTTTTATGGCTAAAACTACTCTTTCCCCCTTGTTTATGCCCTTGTTAAATACTTGAACTTTAATTCCGCCTCGAAGCTCCACTGTTGCAGTTTCGCCTTTCGCCTCTGTGATAAAACCTTCTAAGAAGTTTGCTCCTCCAATGAAATGGGCTACAAATATGCTTTGGGGGTTCATATAAAGCTCCTGAGGAGTGCCAACCTGCAGAACTTTACCCTTTTTCATTACGGCTATTCTGTCTGATATAGCCATAGCCTCAGACTGGTCGTGGGTTACATGTATGGCTGTTAACTCTAAATCTTTTGTCATACGCCTTATCTCGTACCTAAGCTCATTTCTCACCTTTGCGTCCAAGTGCCCCAGCGGCTCATCGAGGAGCAAAAGTTTTGCACCTGCAGCCAGCGCTCTTGCAACAGCTATTCTCTGCATCATCCCCCCGCTTAATTCGCTTGGAAAAGCGTCTAAGCGTTCATGTAGCCTAACCATTTCAAGAACCTCGTGGCCTATTCTCTCCGCTTTCTGTACTTCGAAGCCCTTCACCCTTGGCCCGTAAGTGACGTTTTCCCAAGCGTTCATATGGGGGAAAAGCGCGAAAGTTTGGAAAACGAACCCTATGTCCCTGTCCTCGGGAGGAACATCATTCACAAGCCTATTCCCTATGTAAATTTCGCCCTCGTCTGGTTTAATTAATCCTGCAATCAGCCTAAGCAATGTTGTTTTTCCGCATCCACTAGGCCCAAGAAGCGAGAAATATTCCTTGTCGCGGATGTGGAGGTTAACTTTGTCTACGGCTACTACTTTACCGAACTTTTTTGTAACATCAATTAGGCGTACGTCAGGCATCAGCAGAACTCCTCCCATGTTTGTTCCGCGAAGTTATTTTATGAATAGGCTCTGCTTTGGGCATTTAATACCTTCCTTTTCCTTTCATAGTAAGCCTTAAAGCTAATAGGATTATGAATGAGAACAATATTAAGAAACCGCAGCCTAAACCTATTTCTAAAGGTGTGATAGGTGTTTTTCCTTTAACCCAATCTACAAGAACAACTGGCGCTGTTTTAAGCGTGGTAACTGCTAATGTGGCGCCCGTTTCGCTGACGCTTCTGGTGAAAACCATCACTGCTCCAGAGAACATTGAGTATTTGGTTAAGGGCAATATTATTGTTCTGAAGACGCATAGGGGCTTAGCTCCAAGGGTTCTCGAGGCTTCTTCCAGTTCTATACTTATCCTTTCAACAGCCGCCGCCACCGCCCTCACAAAATATGGGTATGTAATAGCTAAATGCGCGAAAATTAGAAGCCACACGTCTGGTATAAACGCCAATGTTTCCTTCCAAAAGAATCTGAGAGAAACGCCTAACGCCACCGATGGAACAATTATTGGAACATCAACAAGCACATTTAGTATCGAAGAAAACGCTCCGAGTCTTTTCCTTGCAACAATAATTGCCATAGGCAAACCTATCAGAACACTTAAAATAGTCACAACGGCTCCGAGAAGGTATGAAAGAATGAGACTTTGCCAGTATTCGCTCCAAGAACCGGCGCCCGCCAAAGCCTTAGACAAAATACCCGTAAAGAGGGCTTCAAAGGCTGGAAACGCCACAAAAAGCGATGGAATGAGCACAATCATGAAAAAGATTAGAAGGGAAATGCTGTTTCTTGTGACTACGGCTGGAAAATAGCTTAGCTTTCTTTCGGCTGTAGGCCAAGCCCTTTTAATGGGCAGTTTCAGCCTAGTTCCAAGAATGCGAACTGCTGCAAAAATTAGGCACGAAACAGTTATGAGAATGAGGCTTGCGAAGACCGTTGAGCCTTCATATTCGGCTCGGCTAACTAGGGGCGGTTGAGCTGAAAAAGCATCCTTCATGTTTTGGATGAAAACGGGCCCGTTTTCAAAGGCCCCCGCAACCATCATTGTTGCCCCAGTCTCTGAAATTGACCTTGCAAAGGCAAGTATGAAGGCGGCAATCAAAGAAGGTTTTATAATTCCAAACGTGACGGTTCTGGCTGTTATAAGCGGCGCCGCGCCCAAGGTTCTCGAGGCTTGTTCATATTCAATTTTGTAGTCAAGCAAGGCTCCTACAATCACCCTTACCACAACTGGATAAGAAAATGTGAAGTGTAAAAGAGCGACGAGAAGCCAACCAGGCGAAACAAGGGAACCCTCAAAAAGCCTTGATATTCCTTCGTGGCTGCTCCAAAAGAGAAGAAGCGAATATCCAAGCACGGCTGTGGGCACAATGAATGGAACATCTGCAAGCGTGTCTAAAACACTCAGCCATTTAGACTTTCCTCGAGCAATAAGCCAAGCCATTGGAATGCCAGCAACAACATCCAATGCAGAGACCAAAACAGCCACAGTAAAAGAATTTTTAACGGCTTGCAAAGCGCGGGCTATAAGCTCACCGTCGTCCAAAATCTCCTGCATGGCACCCCACTTAATTATTATGCCTAGAATCGGAGGCAAAAGTATTAGAACGAAAAAAATCACAACAGCTGTTAAATAAACTCCATATTTGATAGGAGGCTTCGACGAAAGCCTATCAAGGGCTTCCTTGACTTTTTTCGTAGACAAGATTTTCGCCCAAATACGCTTATGCAGACTAAACGCTGTATTCCTTTTTCATTCGCGTAATTGCTGATAAGCTTTCCGTAAAAGAAGATGTCAGTTCGCCCGTCGAGTCATATCACCGCCTAAGCTCTATTGACTCTCTTACTCATCATCCAAACTGAAAATGGGTGTGAAAGAACTTAAGGTTTTTGTGCTGAAAAGGTTGTTATGGTTAAAATGGAGGGTGGAATTGTGGAAGTGTTTGAGGCTATCCGGGGAAGAAGAAGCATACGCGCCTTTGAAAGCCGCGAAGTGTCCGATGAACTTGTGGAGAGACTCATTGAGGCGGCGCGCTGGGCGCCTTCCGCGGGTAACATTCAACCCTGGGAATTCATAATTGTCAGAAAACCGGAAATTAAGCGAAAACTGGCTGAGGCCGCTTTATGGCAGTCGTTTATTGAAGAAGCCCCAGTTGTAATTGTTGTCTGTGCCGACGAAGTTCGCTCTGCTCAAGGTTACGGCATGCGAGGGAAAACCTTGTATTGTATACAGGATACGGCTGCCGCTACACAAAACATTCATCTGGCCGCCTACTCCATGGGTTTAGGCACATGCTGGGTCGGAGCTTTTAAAGAGGACGAAGCAAAAAAAGTTCTAAAAACTCCAGCGGGAATAAGACCTGTAGCCATAATACCCGTAGGGTACCCGGCTGAAATGCCTCCTCCTAGAAGCAGAAGACCCTTGAAGCAGATAATCCACTACGAAACATTTTAGGTGCTCACGCAAACACATGCTGCCGCTACAAAGTGTTAAGTTAATATATTGCAGCTTTTCTCCTAATCACAGATGAGGAATTAGTTTTGCTCTACTCTGAAATTGCAGACGCGTATGAAAAAATCGAGGCCACGACTAAAAGGCTTGAAATGACAGACTTGCTAGTTGACCTTATTAAAAAAACTCCCAAAGAGATAATCGACCAAGTTGTGTACCTAACTCAAGGTAAGCTTTACCCAGACTTTGTTAAGCTAGAGATAGGCGTAGCTGAAAGACTTGCCATAAAAGCCCTTGCACGAGCCTCTGGAAGAAAAGAAAGCGAAATCGAAGAAGACATAAAAAAAAGCGGAGACATAGGAGAAACCGCCCAAAAGTTTATAGCAAGCAAAAGACAAGTAACCTTTTTCCAGAAACCCTTAACGGTTCAAAGAGTTTACGAAACCCTTGACAAAATGGCCCGGGCCTCTGGCTCTGGGGCTGTGGACACCAAGATTTCGCTTTTAGCTGGGCTTTTGGCAGATGCCACGCCGAAAGAGGCAAAGTATATTTTGCGAACCGTCACGGGTAACCTTCGTTTAGGCATAGCTGACATGACTGTGCTTGATGCTTTAGCAATAGCCTATGGCGGCGGGAAAGAAGCCCGCGAGTTTATAGAAAGAGCCTACAACATTTCCTCAGACCTTGGAAGGGTAGCTAAGGTTGTTGCTGAAAAGGGGCTTAGGGGAATAAAAAAGTTTCAGGTTATCGTCGGCGAGCCCATAAGGCCTATGCTTGCTGAAAGGCTTTCAACACCAGAGGAAATCCTTGAAAAGCTTGGTGGAAAATGCATAGCTGAATACAAGTATGACGGCGAAAGGATTCAAGCTCACAAAAAGGGCGATGAAATTATGCTCTTCTCAAGGCGCCTAGAAAACATTTCAGACCAGTATCCAGACGCCGTTGAACTGTTGAAGAAGCATGTTTCGGCAAAAGACGCCATTTTAGAGGCTGAATGTGTTGCTATAGACCCCGACACCGGTGAAATGCGGCCTTTTCAGGAGCTTATGCATAGAAGGCGCAAGTATGGAATTGAAAAGGCTATGGAGGAATATCCCGTTTCACTTTTTATGTTTGATTCGCTTTACGTTGACGGTGAGGACTTAACTCTTAAGCCCTACCCCGCTAGGCGAAAAGTTCTTGAGAGAATAATTAAAGAAAACGACAGAGTTAAAATCGCCAAATACATAATAACAGATAACGTTAAGGAGCTTGAAGACTTCTTTCTCCAAGCTATAAATGACGGATGCGAAGGTTTAGTTTGCAAGTCCATCGCAGAAGACTCTGTTTATCAAGCTGGAGCCAGAGGGTGGCTTTGGATAAAATATAAACGCGATTATAAGAGCGAAATGACGGACACCGTAGACCTCGTTGTGGTAGGCGCTTTCTATGGTAGGGGAAAAAGAGCTGGAACTTACGGCGCTCTGCTTCTGGCAGCCTACAATTCAGATAACGACACTTTTGAAACGGTTACAAAATGCGGGACAGGGTTCACAGACGAGGATTTAGCGAAACTTCCAGAAATGATGAAGAAACATGTTATATCCCACAAACATCCTAGAGTGAATTCCATTATTGATGCGGATGTGTGGTTTGAGCCCGCCGTAGTTATTGAAGTTTTGGGAGCCGAAATAACCCTAAGTCCCATTCACACATGCGCTATGGATGTCATTCGAAAGGGAAGCGGGCTTGCCATAAGGTTTCCACGTTTCACCGGGAACTATAGGCTTGACAAGGCAGCTGAAGATGCAACAACTATAGAGGAAATTGTTGAAATGTATAATAGGCAACTTAAGAAAATAGTCGAAAGCTAAGCTGTAATCTCAGACGTCGTTAATTGTTTTAGGCGCGTTGCAACAATTTTGTATAAGTGACTGCGGAGGGGTTCTCCGGTGAGGTTTAATGTGTGCAGTTTCCTAAGTTCTTCAGCCAACGCTTCATCTTGCAAAACTTCGGCGAACCATTTTTCAAAATCTTTGCGGTAAAAATGGAACTCTAAAGATTTCACGTCAACTTCGTTTATTTTTTCCATAAACTCCATCAGCGAGGATGCGCTTTTGCCTGTGTAATTTCCAATAGAGGTGAAAAAGTAGAAGGCCTTCTCCCTTGGAACTACTTTGGTAATCCCCGGTCTGGTTTCTTCACTCATACGTTGTTCCTTCTCTCATCATTTTCTTTTGGCAACGTTAATTTTCGTGAATTGTTGACTACGGTAGGCTGAGTTTCTTTGAATTTCTTAGTCACTATTGAAGTGCGGATCCTCAGCACCCCTGGGAGAGGCGCTATTAAATCCGCGATGAATTCATGGAGGCTTTCTTGGCTTTCGGCAATGACTTTTGCTATAATCTGGAGTTCCTCTGAAAGGGACGTGTAAACTTCAAGAACTTGTGGACACTGGCACAGTTTTTCTGCAACCTTCTCGCTTTCTTTAGGGTCTGTGTAAATTGTCATTACGGCAATCACATTTTTGGCCCCTGCCTTTTCACAGTCTATTAAAGCCGTGTACTTTTTTATGATGCCGTAGTCCTCCATTTTCTTGACTCTGTCATAAACCGTGGAGTGCGCTATTCCTAGACGTTTACCTATTGTCGTATAAGTTTGTCTGGCGTCTTCCTGCAAAGCCTCCAAAATTTTTAAGTCTATTGAATCTAAACTGAAAGTGTTGTTTCTAACTTTCAAGCCTAAACCTTCTGCACCTTTATTATAGTTTCGCTTGTGAATTTATTGTTTACTGTGGAAAAATGTAGAAAAATCCATTTAATTTCGGAAATATGTCGATTTCTTAGAATTAAATGCAACCCTGCGACTTTGTTGTTGAACTGTAACCCGTGTCCTAAATTATCTTCAGCTTAATTTTTGGAAACTTGTAGGCAAAATACTATTTTTATCTACAAACTTTCAATATTACATTCTCTATTCTACATTTTTGCGAACAAACTGACAATTAAGTTTAAATCTGTGTTATAGAATATTCTTCTAGAAAAATATTCTAAGGATTTGTGATAACGGGATGAAGACGTCTAAAGTTTGGGACATTCTGAAAAAATTTAAAGAGACATGTAAATTCCGCGGCTGGAAAACTTCCGAAAATGAAGACTGGGTTGAAATTGGAGAAAAGTACCACAATTTTCTCTTAACAAGAAATGTTCACCCCTCATCCTTCAAAATCATAGCCGCCAACAGAAAATGTGTGGTTCGGGAGGGTTTGTACTATCGCATTGTTGAGGCAGCCTACACCGCATGGTTATTCTCTGAGACGCCTTCGGAGCATCTGGCAAACCTAATCTTTGAGAACCCGGACTTTTCAAAGAGGATAGCCTTATACGATTTAAGTCCTCTTTTGGAAGGAAAAAATGTATGCATAAAACTAAACTACACAGATAGCTTGGTTTTTAACGAATTTGAAAACTTTCTCAAGAGAGAGTTGAGAGTTAAACTTAAATCTTACCCAATCCATAGGCCCAGCCTTGAAAACCGTGCGCCAGCAGAGTTCAGCATAGAACAGCTTTAAAGTCAAAGTCTTGATAAATATAAAACGCTAATAGTATTATTGTGAAGGCCATGTCTGAAGAAGCAGAAGAGATTAAAAGGCTGATAGCATTTAAGAAAAGACTTGAAAAAAGGATTGAAAAACTGCAATCCGAACTGAAAGAAATACAATCAGCTTTAGAAGCTGTTAACTCCATTCTTTTATCGAAAGGGTTTAAACGTGCAGAAATTGTTAAAACGCCATCAACCACAGAACTTTTACCGCCAAAAGAAGAGTTCGCTGTTACTCCATCAGAGGAATTCAAGGAAATAATCCCTCTAAACACAGTTGCGGGAGAACCACTTGCGAAAATTTATGTTGGAGAAAAATCTTTAAAAGTGGTTTTAGATGAAAGTAAAAAGTTTAATGTAAATACGCCCCCATTTAATCAGTTCCTCGTGGAAAGGGTTTTGGCGAGAATGCAGGAAAAAGACAGTGAACTGGCTAAGGCTGGAAAGTTGAAACAGGAAGAGATTTTCTCCTACAACATTGTTAGGGAAGGCGACTTTGTCCATGAAATCCTTATCAGAAACTTTGATGCAGAGCGTCTAAAAGAGCTTAAGTCCAGCATACGATGGACTTTGGAGAAGATGTATGAAAAGATGAAGATGTAGAGTTAAAGAGGAAATAAAAGCGTAAACTGGCGGTTCACTTTCTGTCAAAGTATATGTTTTTACCCTTGGCTGAGAGGGGTATCCCCACGGCAACAGTTGCTTCTGGAAGCAGTTTCAGCTTTAATGCTGCAGTGCCGACGCGGTACATTATTCGATTGTCAACATTTAACATACTGGCAGTTTTCACAGCCGAGCCCAAAGCTATTCCAAGGTCTAAAGTCTTAAAAATGCATGTTGGCCTAACGAAATCTCGTTCCATTGTTTTCTGTGCTTTTTCAAATTCTTCACAGTTTTTATAGCCGCATGCTCCGCAGTTTAACCCAACACTTTTGTTTCCTCTAACTCCAATTAGGACCACAGCCTCCGAGTCTCTAACATTGTTCGCGTCACGTTTAAAGCCCTCTATTTTGCTTTGCTCAGCTATTTCATTCATTTTCACCGCTATAGCGTCTTTTTCTTCACCGTAGACTATAAGCGTTAGAATATCGTCCACCCCAAATGTTTTTGGAGCTGTTCTTGCTGCGACAAGCATATGTTTAGCCGTTTCTAGAATTGCTTCTTGCTCTCCACTTTTGCTTTCAATTTTTGGACTCATTTCTATTCAGCCCTTTAAAACATCCATCTTGTCAGATGTTTAAAAGTTTAAACTTTGCGTTTTCATGGGAAAATTTTCTTTAGCAATTCAATTACAGCATTTAACTGGCCGGTGTATAGGCCAACGGCGAGGAGAGAAACGCCTAACAGAAGGAGTAAGGCGCCTATAACTCTTCGTTCTGGAATGTCCATAAGCCTCACTCTAGATACTTTTTGAGGCGGGCTTCAATCTGGCTTTTGGGAACAAAACCAACAATTCTTTCAACTTCCGCGCCGTCTTTCATTATTATAAGCGTGGGTATGCTGAAAACATGGAATCTGCTAGCTGTGGCTGGGTTTTCGTCCACGTTAAGTTTTCCAACCAAGACTTTCCCAGCGTACTCTTTAGCTAAATCTTCAATTATTGGTGCTATCATCCTGCAAGGCATGCACCACTCCGCCCAAAAATCTACCAACACAAGTGAGTTTTTGCCAACTATTCCATTAAAGTTTGAATCCGTAAAATGCACGACTTTCGACTCCATCGTTCTCTTTACCTCTAATTCTTTCAAAATTTCCTTCAACTTCTTTTCTTTAATATGCTCTAGCTCTTTATCTTTTTCTGTGATAGATTCCCCATGGTTTCCCATCATTTCATCAGCTTAACAAAGTGTTTGCAAGGCTTTAAATTTTCTATAGGCTTCTTCCGGGTCAGAAATATCTATTGCAGCTTTCTCAAAGGGGCATGCTTCCACTTTATTGGCGTTCAGTATCTTTTCAACAAGTTTGTTCCACTTAAAGTAAACTCCATGTTTTTCAAAAACAACTTTTGCCTCCTTGCTTAGGGTCAACGCGTAAACAGCCTTAATCCCTGCGTAAACGCATAGTAATGCTATAGCTTTTCCAACAACTCTATCAGCAGCCGATGCCCCCTTAAGGTTTTTCCCAAATTTTTCCAGCACTTCTAAAAAGCCTGAAATTCCATGATTTTTGCTTTCGAAGATTACCTCCGAGTTTTTCACTATGGCAAGCGTCAAATTTTCCCTCTTTAACTTTTCCTTGGCTATTTCTAAATCCTTCATTGAAGTTTCAAATCAATTGGAAACAACAAAAGTATTTATTCATTTTTCGCATGAGCAAAATTGCACAAAGACTTTATGGTGAAATGGCTAAATTTAATTGTGATGCATATGGCGAAAATAGTGAGGGTGAGTGTAACCTTTCCAGAAGATTTATTGAGAGATTTTGACGAGGTTATCAAAAAAACGGGGTATGAAAACCGTTCCAAAGCAGTTCAAGACGCTGTAAGGCTGTTTATTTCAGAGCGAAAGTGGCTTCAAGAAGAAAAGGGGATGCAAGCTGGAGTTTTAATGTTGCTTTACGACCACGAAGTAAGGGGGTTAGAGGACGCCCTTACAGATGTACAGCATCATCACGCTAATCTAATCTCCTCAACAATGCATATACACCTAACAGAAAGGGATTGCCTAGAAGCTATAGCCGTGAAAGGTGAGGCGGGGGAAATTCGAAAGCTAAGCGACGAACTATCCTCCAAAAGAGGGGTGAAAATCCTTAAAACAATGATTGTTTCGCTCTAGCCTCTTTTTCAATGTTTAATTTCAAACATTTTTTCTAGGGCTTTCCGAGCCTTGCTTGCTATGGGTTCTGGAACGGTGACCACGTACTTTTCTTCTTTAAGGGCAGTGTAAATCCTTTCGAGGGTGTTTAATTTCATGTTTGGGCATACGGCTCCCTCATATGCCAGAATGAACTGTTTTCCAGGATTCTCCTTTTTCAGACGGTGTATGAGACCCTCTTCAGTGGCCACGATGAAAGTTTTCGCCGCACTTTCCCTTGCATACTTGCACATCTGGGATGTGCTGCCAATAAAGTCCGCTATTTTCCGCATCTCTGCAGTGCATTCTGGGTGAACCATGGCGATAGCGTCTGGATACCGCGCCTTAATGGTTTGCACATCCTCTGGTTGGAAAAGTAGGTGGGTGGGGCAAAATCCCCGCTCAGGAATTGGAATAATTGTTTTGCCAGTTTTTTCTTGAACGTATTCTGCCAAGTTGTGGTCTGGTCCAAAAAGCACAGTTTCAGCATCTAGAGATTCTATAATCTCCACAGCGTTCGCCGAAGTACAGCATATATCGCAGTAAGCCTTAGCTGAAGCCAAAGTGTTAACATATAGTACTAGGGGTAGAAGCGGGTAAAGTGTCCTCCACCTTTTAATCTCGTCAACCGTTAGCATCTGAGCCATGGGGCAGCGTGCACCCACAGAAGGCAATAAAACTTTCTTGTCGGGGTTTAGAATAGCCGCAGACTCAGCCATAAAATCTACAGCTGCAAAAACTATGATTTCCGCCTCTTTTTCATCCATGGCTTTTCTGCTTAGCTCTATACTGTCGCCAACATAATCTGCGATATCCTGAACTTCTGGTCTCTGATAGTTATGAGCTAAAATTACCGCTTTCTTTTCCTTTTTAAGTTTTAATATTTTATCGGCAAGTTGCATTCAATTCGCCTTTGTCTTTCATTAAGGAGTCTCAAAAAGACACGGATAGATATATTCCTTTGCTAATAGGGCATTTTCAGAATACGGCAAAAGGCGCCTATCGTGTTAGCTGTCGCTGTTTCTGATTAATACCTTGCATGTTTTGGATAATTTATATATCTCATAAAGGGTTTAAATGAAGAATGAGAGGGGAACACTTTTGCCGTTTGATGAACCCCTAACTTTCGTGTTGATAATTGTAGGGGTGATTATCGCGTGTTCTGTGATTGTGTATGCTATGAGAAAGAAAAGTGTAAAGGAGGAGAAATCTACAGAGAGAAAGGAAATAGAACGGAAAGGTTTACCTTTTAAAATTGTGAAAACGATTTCTGCAGAAGATGCCAAAAGGGCTAAGGAAGAGCTCCGAATACTAGATTTGGAGAGGGAAATTTTGAGTGATGCCATTAGGAAGCTCTATGAAGCCCATGCTGAAGGCAAAATAACGGAAGAGGAGAGGGAGAGACTTGCCCAAACCTATAAGACTAGAATGATGAGCGTTAAAGAAGCCATCGAAAAGGATGAATCTCTTGTTGCCCTGCACGAGCTTGAGGCTATGCAGGAAGATTTAATAAAGCTTTTTAGTGAACGTTTCGACGAAATAAGCACAAAAATTGAAGAGTTACGCTCAAAAGTCGAGGCAAAACCATTAAAGGAGATAACAATACCAGCTGCAAAGCCTACGCTAATAGTTGAAAAGGAAGAGGAAAAAGAGGCTGCTGAAGAAAAAGCAGCTAAGAAGAAGAGAAAGCCACCAGCTAAGCCGAGCCCAATAAGTGAAGCGGAGAAGAGGATAGAGGAGATTAGAGCTGAGGTGGAAAAGGTTTTAGAGAGACTGGGGCAGATGGAGATTGAAACGTGAAAACGAATGGGTTGAAAAAGCGAAAAGAAAAGTGGCTTTAGAAGCGGTTAAACATGTTAAAGATGGTTTTGTAATAGGCTTAGGAAGCGGAAGCACAGTTGCATACGCGGCTGAAGAGATTGGGAAAAGAGTAAAGCTTGAAGGTTTACGCGTTAGGGCTGTTCCAACATCTTATCAAGCATTTATGTTGGCGGTTAAACACGGGATTCCAATTACAACGCTTGATGAGAACCCAAAAATAGACTTAACAATAGACGGCGCAGACCAAATAGACGAGGAGCTTAATCTAATTAAGGGCATGGGAGGAGCCCTCACCAGAGAGAAAATCGTTGCCCACGCATCTAAAAGCCTCATAATAATCGCTGACGAGAGGAAAAAAGCCAAAATTTTGGGAGAAAATGGACAACCAGTTCCGGTAGAAGTTTTACCCTTCGCTGTGCATCCGGTAATGCTTAAAATAAAGGAGTTAGGCGGAAAACCTCAAATAAGAGAAGGCGCTGGTAAAGTCGGGCCAATCATCACGGACAACGGCAACTTCATTATAGACGCTGATTTTGGACTCATAAAAAATCCAACTGAACTAGAGAGAAAACTTAAAACAGTTCCAGGAATCGTGGAAACAGGACTTTTTGTTGGCATGGCCGACATAGTTTATTTTGGAAAGCGAGATGAAGTTGAAAAGTTAGAGCGAAAGAAATAACAAGAAGCATTCTTCAAATTGATTAGTAAAAAGCGATGCCGGGGTAGCCTAGCCTGGAATGGGCGCCAGACTCATAATCTGGAGAACAAGAAACGGGGCAAACGCCCAACTGTCCAGAGGTCGCGGGCTCGAATCCCGCCCCCGGCACCATGAGGCTTATGCATAGCACCTAAACAAAGCTGCCAATGCCTTGAGGCTTTTTCCTTGCTTAATTTTAGAGGAAATTCAGTCTATTGTTCTATGAAGAAATTTCTATCACTGTTGTATTTCTTGTTGATATTTCAAGCTGATCTCCAAAACCCTTCTTAACATAAGCGTTTTTAACAGCTATTTTATCGCCAACTTTTAGGTTTGCAGTTTTTTCGGCGTTTTTCCGCCACGCTGAAACCCATACCCTTCCAGTTTCATCTTCTATCTCGAACACAGTAAGCTTCACAACCTCTCCTTTTGAGGTCTTAACCTCTCTGAGAAGAGGGCTAACTCTAACCCTCCCTTCAACGCTAACATTTCTTAAGCCTTCTCTCAAATCCCCTATTTTCATAAACCCCTCTGAAAGGTTATAAATTCCTACGTAGGTTTTTGAGTCGACGTGTGCTTCTAAGCCTTCGCTTAATGCCTTCTTTATTTTTGCATTCGCTATTTGCAGCCTAACTCCTCTTTTAATGAAGCCTTCAACCTCATCGACTTTATCATTCCAAACCACAACGGGAATTTTGCCAGTTTCATCGGCTAGGATAAACCGCATAACCTTTCCAAGGCTTGAGTCTTGCCTTTCAAAAGTGGATGATGAGAATACATCTTCAACTTTGCCTAGAATATGTATTCTCTTGTTTTTGCATGCGCTGGTGATTGTCCCAATTTTTGTTGAAAGTGCTGCGATGGTGGGATAGTCTTCGTCTTCCACATCTTGAGGGTTAATTTCAATTTCGCCTTTTTCACCTATATGTAGCTCCACCTTCCCCCAGCGGCCCTCCTTAGTGTATCCATGATGGAAGCGCACTATTTGCCCAACTTTTATTTTGCTTGGTTCCGCGAAAGCCACTTTATCGTTCCAGAGGACAACCCGTAAAGTGCCATTCTTGTCAGCTATGAGCAAGCTTGCAACTTTTACTCTTTTACTCTTTTCAGAAACTTTGGCTGGAAAAACTGCAAAAACTCGCCCAACAAGAGTCACATCGCTTAAACCTGGAACAAGGTTCCCTATCAAAAGCCTCGGCGTTGTCGCCTCGCTGGAAATTTTGACGCCAAAATCCGCCGCAATCATTTGCAAAAGAATTTCGTCGGAAATATAACCTCCAGTCTTCTTTTTCTCGCTTTCCAGCCTTTTCATCAACTCTTCTCTTGAAAGCTCCGGGTGCTTTGAAAGTATCTTCCTAAATATTTCCTCAACTGTAGCCATCTCGATTTTAACGCCACCAAAACAAGGAGAAACCCTTTCAAGGTTTTAGCTTTTCCGCTACCGTTTAAGAAATTTAAGACGCAACGGAACAGCTCTAGGCAGAAATGTTTTCGCTTTCGTTCTCTGTAACGTTCCGGCAAGGTTCCGCAGAAACCCAACATGGAGTTGTTGCTTAGCGTTACAGAGAGAGGAGTTTCTCTTGGGCTGCCGTTAACCCTGCTCCATAAACAAAATGATACCCCATACTTCTTAAAGTCGCTTCTATCGCTCCTATCGTGGACATTATGTCATTCTCGCTTACATTTCCCACATGTCCAACCCTAAAACCCTTCCCCTTTAAGGGTCCAAGGGTTGAAGCCACCACGATTCCACGCCTTTTCATCTCCCCACGGAAAACAGCATCGTCAACATTTTTCGGATAATAGACCGCTGTGAGAGTGTCTGCTGCGCATTCCCTGTCTGCCACGAGTTGGAGGCCCAGCGCATCCATGGCGGCTCTAAAGGCTTCAGCAAGAACGTGGTGTCTCCTAAACCTCCTCTCTAATCCTTCGTTAAGTATCATCTTTAATGCCTCGGAAAGGGCGAAAATCATGTTAACCGGCGGAGTGGCGAAGTACCGGGTCGGGTCCCTCATGACGGGTAACCAGTTCCTAAAATCGCCGTACCATAAGCCCACGGGAGTTTTCCTATCCTCCAAAAACCTTAGAACCTCATCGCCCACGGAAATCAAAGCCAAACCAGGCGGGATACCGATGCATTTTTGGGATCCGGATACGCAAATGTCTATGTTCCAGTCGTCAACCCGCACTTCAATGCCACCAAGCGAGCATACCGTGTCAACAATGTAAAACGCGTTGCTGTATTTTTTAACGATTTCACCTATTTCCTTAATGGGATTCATAACTCCCGTTGAAGTCTCCACATGAGTAACCGTGACAGCCTTATAATCGCCCGCTTTCAAGGCGTCTTTAACCATTTCAGGTTTTATGCACTTACCCCACGGAACCTCCAAAACTGTCGGCACTGCTCCATGGGCCTTCGACATTTCAACGAAATACTGGCCGAAAAAGCCGGCCACAGCATTTAAAATTTTGTCTCCTGGCTCTATAACATTGGCGATGGCCATTTCCAGCGCCAAGGTTCCGGATCCTGAGACGACGAAAACCTCGTTGTCGGTTAAGAAAACTTTCTTCAAGTTATCTAAGGATTCTTTAAAGATTTTGGCGAACTCTGGGCTTGTATGGGACAGCGCTGGTTTACCCATGGCGCGTAAGACAGCGGGATCAACGTTTGTTGGACCTGGAATCATGAGAAGCTCCCTTTCACTCATTTTCCGCCCTCTCATTGCCACTTTTGAAAACTGTAATAACCAGCAAAGATATATCTACTTTTGCTATAAAATTATCGGAAGTGTTTTCAAGTGTGTGTAAAAGATAAAGGTTTCGGATTCTTGCGGAAGCTAAAAGATTTTTTGATAGGGGCAACTCTATATGGTGCTATTAAAGACCTTGAGGAGAAGCGGCTGCTTGTGGAATACGTGTTAATGTTAGTGGTGATTGGGGATATGCTTGGATATCCATTCTTCACATATTACCGTTTTAGGCTACTTCCATATTGGCTGCCCAGGATTGCGGAGTGGAAGAATTTTCTACTCAGGGAAAAAGATGTAACGGAAAGATTTTAAAGAACAATGAAATAACATTTTTATCTCGAAACAGCTTTCATACAATCTAAGTGAGATTTATGGCTAAAAAGGAAAAAGAAGAAAAGAAAAAGGAAAGCGAAGTTAAAAAGGCTGTTAAAGGGTTAGTTTACGGCATGGCTATGCATGGCATGGTAAGTTACGCCTTAAAGACAAGGATGCACTTGGAGAACCTCTTTATGCTCATCACAATGGGCGACATGCTCGGTGTTCCAGTACTACCGCCATACTACTGCTTAAGGCTTTTGCCATACTGCGTGCCCCACATAAAAACATGGAAAAGGACACTATTAAGGGAACGCGACGTCACCGACTCAATCTTCGCTTAACGGAGGCTGCCCTAATTGTCAATAGCATTATCCATTGAAAAATACTTAAAGAACCATCCGAACGTTAGGTATATTCTTTTTGGCGGTAAAGGGGGGCTTGGAAAGACAACCTTATCCGCCGCAACTGCCTTTTGGCTTGCAAGAAGGGGTAAAAGGGTGGTTGTGTTTTCTACGGATCCTCAAGCAAGTCTTACGGATATTTTTGAGAGGAACCTTTTCGGCAAGGGAGAAGTGGAAATTACTACTAACCTCTTTGCATTGGAAATCGACGCAGACAAGAGGATAGCTGATTACCAGAAAGAGATCAGACAGAAAATTATAGAGATTTACGGGGAAGTTCCAAAAGAGGTAGATGATTACATTCAATCCGCCGCGGCTGAACCCGCCATGGCTGAGTCAGCAACATTTGACGCGATGGTGGAGTTAATGACAAGTGGCGCTTACGATTATTATATTTTTGACATGATGCCCCATGGTCACGCCATTCGTTTCCTCGGCATGTCAGAAATACTTGACGCATGGGTAAATAAGATTGTTGAGACCAGGAAAAAGGCCGCGGAATATGGTGATGTAGCTTCAGTTATGAGCGGAAAGGGGGGACTGGCTCAAGAGGATAAGATTTTGGAAGAGTTGGAATTCATAAGGTCAAGGCTGACATTTGTGAGTAACATGATGAGGGATGAAGAGCATACAGCTTTCTTCTATGTTCTCATACCTGAGCTCATGCCCATACTTGACACTAAGAAAGCCCTGGAAATGTTTAGGGCTTTTAATATACCGTTAAGCGGAATTATAATAAATCAAGTTTACCCTGCGGATTTGTTAAGACAGAAAAATGTTCCAGCTTTCCTGAAGAATAAAATTGTAATGCAACAGAAGTACATGAAGACCATTCTGGATGAATTTGGACCTTTAATCCGCGGAGTTGTGCCAATGTTTGACAGGGAGCCCAAAGGACTCAAAATGATCCCTGAAGTGGCTAAAGCCCTGTTTAGGGAGGAAATCTAATTATGAGCTTGAGCTTCAGCGAATTCGTCTCCTCAAAACCCCAGCTGAAGTACATGTTTTTTGGAGGGAAGGGTGGAGTAGGTAAAACCGTGGTTGCAGCTGGCACAGCGTATTATTTTGCCGAGAGGCTGGGCAAAAAAACGTTGATTTCCTCCACAAATCCTGTTCACAGTCTATCTAGTGCATTTGGTCAGGATATTTGGGGTAAGGGAATTCAAAAAATTTCCGGCACAAAAAACCTTTACGCAGTTGAAATTGACATATCAGACACCATTAAAAGGTATAAAAATGAGATACGCGAAAAGATTTACACTTTCCTGAAGTATGCGGACATCCCGCTGGACCCTGAGCCTTTTGTAGATATTGCCACAACAAACCCTGCCTTTGAAGAGTCAGCCATGTTCGATGACATGGTTAACTTAATATTGAAGGGAGAATTTGACGCCTACGTCTTTGACACCGCGCCTGTTGCCCACACTTACCGACTTTTAGGAATGTCGAAGGTCTACGACCTTTGGCTGCATAAGATGGTTAAAAGCCGGGAAGAAGCCCTATCGCTCCGTGTCAAATTATCATTCCGGAAAGAGAAAATAATGGAAGAGATCAAAAAGGATCCGCTTCTAGCCAGTCTATTAACCACAAGGGAGCAAACGGAAAAGGGCCGCAAACTATTAACAGACAAGGATAAGACCGCCTTCTTCTTTGTAACATTGCCGCTTTCTCTTCCCATAGCTGTTATTGAACGGTTCATCGGCTGGGTTCAAGCCTTCGACATTCCAACGGGCGGGGTAATAGTGAATGAAGTTTTACCTAAAGAAGAATTTGACCTTAAAAACACTTCACCGTACATAGTTAATAAAATCCAAGAGCAGGAACAATACCTAAAAATTATCCATAACAAGTTTCCAGGAATGGTCCGCGGCTACATTCCATTATATGAAACTGAAGTAACTGGCTTGGACATGATTGCCCGTGTTGCTGATGCTTTAGGTAAAAAATAAGGGGAAATTAAGCGGATTTTTCCTTCGGTTTCGCTCTTAGTCGCTGGAAGGCTTTAGCTCCTTCATAGCACATGTAAAGCCCGAGAATCAATAGGAAAACATTTACAGCAGCTGCAATTAATGCTCCTATCTTTGTGGGATCTCCAATGTACCCGGTGATACCGCTGTATGAGAGATACGCCAAAGCTGACAATGTGGTTACCAGCATGAAAAGCATCGGAATTAAAGTATATACTGTGGGGCGCTTCTCCCTAGTAAGCCACAGTGACACAATCATTAAGGCTAATCCAGCCATAAGCTGATTTGCCCCGCCGAAGGTGCCCCAAATATAGCCAAAGACGGCGCCGACGTGTGGACTTGTTATTAAGTAAGTGACTATGCATACGAGAATGGCACTTACATACATGTTCTTGAAGATACCGCCAAAACGCGGCCCAGCCAAATCAGACAACACTAACCGCGTAATCCTAAGCCCTATATGCATGATAGTTATTGCAAGTATGATCAACATCACGGAAGTGAAAGCCTTTCCAACATCTGTTGAAATGCCCAGATACCCAAGCAATGTTGATCCTCCTAATACAAACCGCCCAGCTGCGGCCACGCCTTTAACAGCATCCGGACTTAAAATTGCAACAGTGGTTAATGCCACTAAGGCCAATATTCCTTCTGCCAGCATGGCGCCACCGCCAATGAAATGCGCATCGGGTTCCGTGTCAAGCTGTTTCGATGATATGGAAGAACCGATTAAGCTATGCCAGCCTGATATGGCGCCACAGGCTATTGTCACAAACATCATGGGCCATAGGGGACCAGTCGCCGTGATGGCAGGATCATAAAACGCCGTAGTCATCGGAAATTGATAATTAGGCGCCCCTATGAAAGCTCCTAAGATTATGCCTATAACTCCAGC
The DNA here is from genome assembly GCA_038850545.1 of Bathyarchaeia archaeon. Lineage (GTDB taxonomy): Archaea > Thermoproteota > Bathyarchaeia > Bathyarchaeales > Bathycorpusculaceae > JAWCLS01. Next base: position 15,461 of record JAWCLS010000002.1, on the reverse strand, counting down.
GTAGACCAGATAGAAGGAAAGATAGTTGATGGGTTGTATGAAGACCCATATTGGTAAGACAGCTCCAAGGAAGCAGAATAGCAAGGTTATGAACATCCAAAAGTCTAAGGCGTTCGGAAATGGGCCCTTCGCTGGAAGCGGAGCAACATAAGGTAATGCTATGCCAGCCCAAACTCCCAGGAACATTATTATTACAGCGATTACGGTTGTGTATACGATGTTAACTTTAAGTTTGTATGTCATGTAACCAGCCAACATGCCCACAATGGTCACAATAAGCACAGGTACTGGGCTCACTGGAAAACTTTGGAATAAACCAGCAACAACATTAGTAAATGATGAAAGAATCAAAACAATGTACCAAAGAATGTACCACAGCAGAATCGTCCGCGCCCTCGGCGAAATTAATTCATAGGTTATGGGTCCGAAAGAAGCGCCTTCAGATCTGGCTGAAACCATTAAACTTCCATAGTCATGGATCCAGCCGATGAAAATTGTTCCAAAAATAATCCATAGAAGGCCTGGAAGCCAACCCCATTGAATTGCTGTGATCGGTCCTACCACAGGGCCTAAGGCAGCAATGCTTTTCCATTGGAAGCCGAAGAGAACATATTTGTTTGACGGGAAAAACTCTACGCCATCCATGTATGTGTGTGCTGGTGTTTCCCGCTTAGGATCGGACATTATTACGTTTTTGTCAAACCATTTTATATAAGTCCAGTAGGCAATCGCATACAATATTATGCCTAGCAAAATGACAATTACTGAAAGCATCTCCATCTCCCCGAAACATCATAATTTATGCAATTTTAATATAAAACTTGCGACAAAACATCTAAAGAGTATAAGGGGTATTAAACCTAAGAGGGGGATTCTATGTGTATGAAGTAACGGCTGTTTTCCTTCTCGCTCTGATTTTCATAATAGTATACTTTATTGGAATGCGCCAAAACAGAAAAATTGCAGTTGAATATGCAAAGGCTATAAAAGAGCATATGGCTGCACAAAGTGACTTCGTGGGTTTCCGCCCCTACAGCCGCGGAGGATTTAGGGCATTATGTAAACTCAAAGAAAAGAAGCCCTTCACTCAAATAGAGATGGCGGTAAGCCTTGTAGACCGTGAGAACCTAATGCATTATCCGCTGTCATTTTTAACTAAGGACTGCGACCGTCTTGCATGTTGGGGTTTTCTCGATAAGCCTTTATCATTTAACATGGAAGTTCTGCCAGTAAAAGAAGAGAAGCTGCGCCGAAAAATGGCTTTGGAAAAAAACCTTAAGGCCGTGGCTTTAACAAATGAATTTAACGAGTCCTTTGCGGTTCTAGCCTCTGACCAAGAATCTGCTCGCAGATTTCTGTCGGACCATGGATTATGGAAACGCATTCTCGGGGTAAGGTTTTCTCTTAAACGTTTATCCTTAAGCGGGAAGGATTCGAGAATATATTTAATAGGCGAATTGAAGGATGTCTCCCATGTAAAATCCTTCATAGATATTCTCATGTTTTGTGGAGAAAAATGTAGGAAAACCTAATGAAAGGTATCTCACCTCCTGCGCAGATAAACTGTCGCGGGTCGGGTAAAAATCAACATTCTGGTGCCGAGGGCCGGGTTTGAACCGGCGACAACCCGGTCTTCAGCCGGGCGCTCTCCCAGGCTGAGCTACCTCGGCTAGTTTTGAAATAATCTAGGAAATTTTTTAATGTTTCGCTATTTGTGTCCTTGAAGAGTGTTGTGGTGTTTTCCTGCACGTGTAGAGTTTTCTGACGTTGCAATGTTTTGTGAGTCGTATTCTGAATCCGATTATATGATACATCTGGGATGGAAACATCTTTTAAAAGCCAAAAATGTATCAAGCAAGGTAGGTGTTAACTGTGAAGGGTAAAGTGGTTGTAATAACCGTTGAGCTTGTTGATGAGAGCTTAGAAAATGCAAATGAAGAAATTAGGCGAGATTTAATTAAGTGGTTCAGAGAAGATGGAGTTTTAATGCCCTGGGCTAAAGAAGTCAGAAGCATTATAATTAAGGAAGAACCGTGAAGGGCTTCAGAAACCTATACTATTTGCCAGAAAATAACCGAAAATTGCAAAGGCTAAGAAAAGCAGCAACAGCAAAACTGCGTCCGCCGTGTCTCGATCTTCCAAATCTTCATTCCCATCTAAGCTTCTCAAAACATTTCACCACTCTACTGTTTTGCTGAGGAAATGGGAAAGATTTTATGAAGAAGAAATAATTATTTTGAATAAGCAGTGAAGCTGTTGGGCCGGTAGTCTAGCTGGCTAACCATAAAGAGGCCAAGGGACGTCGCCCTCACGCGGCGAAGGTCACCGGTTCAAATCCGGTCCGGCCCACTAAATTATTTAAACTGCGCTTGTCATTTAACCATAGAAACGGCTAGTTGATGGAAATGTTGAGGATGAAAGCTGAGCTGTTCGGCAGTTCTGGACTGCGGGGGTTAGTCAATGTGGATTTAACCCCTGTTCTGGCTGTCAAAGTAGGCTTGGCTGTGGGAACCTTTACGAAGGCTGGTAAGATTTTTGTGGCGAGGGACACGAGGCTTTCGGGTTTGATGCTTGAAGACGCGTTGGTTTCAGGCTTGTTGGCGTGTGGGGCAAAGGTTTATTGTTTGGGTGTTCTACCAACTCCTATTTTGGCTTATCTAACATGGAAGCTCAGCGGTAATGCTGGTGTAATGATTACAGCTTCGCATAACCCGCCCCCATATAACGGCATAAAAATTTTTGGCGGTGACGGCATAGCATACAATGAAGAAAGCCAGAGTAAAATTGAAGAAATAATTGAGCGGGAAAATTTTGGACTGGCAGAGTGGCGAAACCTCGGGGAAACAGTATACATTGACGAAAGCCACTTGTACGCTAAAATGTTGCACGAAAAAGTGCGGCTGAACAGAGAATGGCATGTCGTAGTTGACACCGGATGCGGGGCCACAAGCCAAATTGCACCTGCAATCTTCAGAAATTTAAAATGTAAAGTTACAGCCGTAAACGCTCAACCAGACGGCTTCTTTCCAGGAAGGAGTCCTGAGCCAAGCGCAGAGTCCCTAAAACCATTGGCTAACATTGTAAGAGGGTTAGGGGCGGAAGTGGGGGTAGCCTATGACGGAGACGGAGACAGAGCGGCTTTTTTAGATGAGAACGGCGATTTTATGGATTTCGATAGAGTTTTAGCGGCATATGCTTCGTATGTCTTAAAGAAGGATAAGGGCAAAGTTGTTGTTACGAATGTTGAGGCTTCTATGTGTGTTGAGAAGATGGTGGAGCCTCGCGGTGGAAAGGTTGTTAGGACAAAAGTTGGAGACATTTACGTTGCGGAGGCTATAAAAAAGTTTAACGCTGTTTTCGGCGGCGAACCCTGCGGGGCATGGATTCACCCGCAATTTCACTATTGTCCAGACGGAATACTTTCATCAGTGCTTCTGCTGAAAGCCTTGGAAAACGAAGGTAAAAGCCTATCAGAATTTGTTGCTGAAACTCCAGCCTATCCAGTTCTTAGAAAAAATGTTCCATGCAGGAACGAGATAAAATACACGATTGTCGAAAAAGCGGGGAAGCTTTTAAAGTTACACTTTCCAGAATATAAGCATGTTTTAACTGTTGACGGTGTTCGTTTGGCGCTTGAAGAAGGGTGGGTTTTGGTTAGGGCTTCAGGCACCGAACCTCTTGTGCGATTAACTGTGGAGGGCGAATCCTTAAAGACTGCTGAGGGCATGATGGAGAAAGCTGTAGCTATTGTTAATGAAGTTGTGGAGGAATTTGAAAAGTGAAGGCTGTGGTTTTGGCTGCTGGAGAAGGCGTAAGACTGCGGCCCATCACCCTAACCAGGCCAAAGCACATGATAAGTGTAGGCGGAAAACCCATCCTTGAGCACTGTTTAAACGCCATTAAGGCTTGCGGAATAGATGAGGCGATAATCGTTGTCAATTATATGGCTGATGTTATCCGCAGCTATTTTGACTCTGGGGGAAGGCTTGGGTTAAAAATTGAATATGCCTATCAAAAGTCTGTTGTTGGAACTGGAAACGCTGTAAGCGTCGCGGAGCCTTACGTTAATAACGATTTCCTACTTATTTATGGCGATTTATTGTTCACAACGGAAGCCCTTAAAAAGGTTCTGGATTTTCATGAAAGGAAAAAGCCTTCGGCTACGTTGGCTGTTGTTTCGGTTGAAAAACCAGAGGATTATGGTATTGTGGAGATCGAGGCTGAAGGGCTGGTTAAGCGTATAATTGAGAAACCAAGACGGGAGGAGGCGCCTACAAACTTGGCTAATGCCGGGATCTATGTTTTTTCAACCGAGATTTTTGAAAAGGCAAAGGAAACATCGGCTTCTCCAAGAGGAGAATGGGAAATTACTGATGCTATTGCGCTGCTGCTTAAGGAGAAAAAGAAGGTTTTCGCCGTTGAAATTTCGAAAGATGAGTGGGTTGATGTTGGCAGACCTTGGGATTTGCTTGAAGCTAACCGTTGGATGTTAACGCGGATGGAGCACAAAGTGCTTGGAAATGTAGAAGCGGGCGCACGCATAATTGGCCCGGTGACTGTTGCGGAAACAGCGCGGATACGTTCCGGAGCCTATATTGAGGGGCCAGCCTTCATAGACGGGGAAAGCGACATAGGGCCTAACTGTTACATACGCCCATGCACAAGCGTCGGCAAAAGAGTCCGCATAGGAAACGCTTGCGAAATAAAAAACAGCATAGTTATGGATGGAGTGCATATTGGACACTTGTCTTATGTTGGTGACAGCATACTCAGCGAAAACTGCAACCTGGGCGCTGGAACAATAACGGCTAATTATCGGCTTGACGCTGGAACAATAAAAATGATGGTTAAGGATAAGCTTGTGGACAGCGGCAGAACAAAGCTTGGAGCAGTTTTAGGGGACAACGTGAAGACCGGAATAAACGCGCTTTTAATGCCCGGTGTAAAGGTTGGAAACAACTGCTGGATTGGGCCAAACGTGGTTGTCCATCGTGACTTGCCAGCCGACACAGCCGTGTTCTTAAAGCAGAGTCTTGAAAAGAGAAAGCTTTAAAGTAAAGCATAATTTTCGAGCTTGTCATTTAACTATTATTGATGTTCCACAGTATTCGCACTGCACTGATGTCTGTCCTTTGTAAATTTCTTTTGTGTATGGCGCTCCGCAGTGGGGGCAACGGACAACTTGTATGGTGGGCGCCTCCTTCACCGTTATGCCCTTTATTGCGGCTATATCTCTGTCTGCTTCTCCGCCTATTATGTACTGGAAGAATCTTGTTATAACATCTGCTTCCCAGTCCTTAACATCGAAGGGTGTTTCTTCCAGCCGGCGTTCGGGTTTAAATCTAACATAGATTCCAGTCCAAGCGATAAGGCCAACTCTTCCTTTTGAGATTTCTTGGAGGGCTCCTATGGGCTGTTCAATTAACACCGTTCTCTCAGTCTTCTTTTTAGTCGCTATGAAAAGCTTTCTTTCAAGAACAACTTCCCTTTTTCCCTCGAAAATAAACCTTTGATTCGTGAAGTACAGCGTTCCTTCACACTTATCGCCGGTCATGATTTTTCCTTCAATAGCCAAAACCGGGCTTTCCTCCGGTTTCAGCGGAAAGGATGCGAAGGAGAACAGCTCAGTTGTTTTTTCAGCCACTTTTAAGTCCCTGTCTATGGCGTTTATGCTTCCCAAAAACTCGTTTAAGGAGGCACTTACTCTGGCGGTTTCTGCGGAAACTCTCGCCCTTAAGGTTGAGGCTTCTATTGAAAGGCGACCAGCCAAAGACCAGCAGTGTGCTATGTTTCCGCTGCCTATTTCAGCTCTAAGCCGTCTGACATCAGATTCAAGCATTCGAATCTGAGCCGTTAATGGTTGAACATTGTTGTAGAATCCTTGCTTGATTGCTGGAGAAGCCTCTATCCATTTTTTGGTTAGGAGGTCTATGCTCTTCTCTAGATGGCCCATGGCCGCGTAGCCGCGTCCGCGAACTGTTATGAGTCTGCTCGGTAGGGAAGCCATAGCCCCGTCAATGTAGGCTAGTTTGCTTTCAACATCGCTTATTGCTCCAGAAGCGCTTGAAAGGTCAGACTCTATTGAACGAAGCCTAGAGTAGAGGGCATCCCTTTCCCTATCAATTTGAGCCATTTTTCCAGCCACAAAATAAATTTAGCATTAAAGACACACCTAATAAGACTTGTGCAGTTTAAATCCTAAAATACGCGTTTATACAATGTTTAGGGAGGAGGCTGAACTTTGTCGGTGGCTCAGAGAAGGTTCTTTACAGAAGTTTCGGCTCTTGTAGATAAAACTGTGGCTGTCTTAACCACTGCTGGCAAGACATATAGTGGAACTTTGATAGGTATAAATCCGGACAATTTGAGCTTATGCTTGGCTGAAGCAAAGGATGAAGAGGGCAAAAAGTTTCATAGGGTTTTTCTGAACGGAAATGTTGTGGCTCAAATTTTGAGTGTAGAGAAACCCTTTGACTTGAAAGCTTTGGCGGAACGCCTCGAAAGGGTTTTTCCAACAATGGTTAAGCTTTACGAAGACAAAGGGTTCATATGGGTTATGGACAAGGTTAAAGTCACGGAGAAAGGCGTTGTAGAAGGCTCAGGTCCGGCTGCTGAGAGGGTGCAGAAGGTTTACGAACAGTTCATCAGCGAGGTAAAAGGTTAAACAAACCAGCGGAACTGCTCTTCCCTTTTCTTTTCTTCCTTGGCTGTTCTAATCCAGCCGAAGGACTCTAATATTTTTGTTGTTTTTTCAGCGGCTACATCCAGCCTTGACATGTCAACATTTAGGTTTAAGAACTTGTTTAAGGCCGACAATGCATAGCGTGCAGCGTTTGCATCCGGGTATGTTCCCAAGGTTTCCACGAGAAGCGAAAAGCCTTTAAATCCCCTAAGGCTTCCGAGGCCTATTAAGAGGCCGGCGATGCCGAAAATGTTTCCAACCATGATTTTAGCTCCGAGACTTAACGCCTCTTTTAAGGTTTCAGGGTCTGAGGCTGCGCAGTAAATCTCTGGAACTTCCTTAACCTCTTCCTGTTTAAACCCTCCCAAGGTTATGAGGTAACGGCAGCCAAGCTCATCAGCTATGTCCAAAACACGTCCGCAAAGCTCATACTGTCCAAAAGTTGTTAAGGCTTGCGTGTTGCCATACCAGATAATCAAGTCTCGGCTTTTGTCATCGCCCTTATAATAGTAGAGCTCATTTATTGGAGAGCGGGGTTCACCTGTCTCGGTGGTCACCGCTAAATCTTGGAATGAAGCAGAGAAAATTCTGGCGAAACGTTTCGCCTTCAACTCATGTATCAAATGCAAAGCCACGATGTTGGCTACGAAACCTATTCCAGGCAATCCCTCAATTAGCACTGGGTTATTCAACGCTGGTTTTTCTTCAATTTGGATTGCGCAAACCATGATTTCGCTATCCCCTTGAGAACGTAATAAAAGGGGAATTGCAATATAAGTTTGCTAGTCGCAGGCTTGTCTCCACATTTTTATAAGCATGTTTAACCCATTTTGTTTAGATTTCAACCATGAGCTTTGAAATAAAAGATAGAGATTTACTGGCGAGAATTGGAAAGTTGCATACTAAAAGCGGAACGGTAGAAACTCCCCTATTGTTTCCAGTGATAAACCCGAATATACCGCTAATTCCTCCCTCAAAAATTCGCGAGAACTTTGGCTTCGAAGCCCTAATAACAAACGCGTATATTTTAAAGAAGCATTTCCAAAACCAGCCTGCGGAGGAAGGCATACATGGCTTCCTAGGCTTTGACGGAGTGGTAATGACGGATTCCGGAGCGTACCAGATTCTCGTTTACGGAGATATAGAAACAACTCCGGAGGAAATTGTGGAATATCAAGAAAAGATAGACACCGACATAGCTACCATTTTGGATTGGCCTACTGGATGGAATGTTTCAAGGAAACATGCGGAACAGACAGTGAATGAAACCCTAAATAGGGCAAGGAAACTCTTCGAATTTAAAACTAGAGAGGATATTCTCTGGGTTGGCCCCGTTCAGGGAGGCCGCCGTTTAGATCTTGTTGCAAAGTCTGCCGTCGAAATGGGGAAGCTTCCTTTCCAGATTTATGCTTTAGGCAGCCCAACAGAGGTTATGGAGCGTTATCGGTTCGACGTTTTGGTGGACATGATTATGGCTGCGAAGATGAACCTTCCCATGGAAAAGCCTCTCCACCTCTTCGGGGCTGGCCACCCCTTCATGTTTTCTTTTGCTGTGGCTCTCGGATGCGACCTTTTCGACTCTGCAGCGTACGCGATATACGCCAGGGATAACCGCTACCTAACCGAATCTGGCACGGCTAGACTTGGAGAACTTGAATATTTTCCATGTAATTGCCCAAGATGTTTAAGCAAAACGCCCAAGGAAGTTGCAGAGATGCCCAAAGAGGAAAGACAGAAATTTCTTGCCGAACACAATCTTCATGCGTGTCTTTCAGAGATAAAACGCATAAAGCAAGCCATAAAAGAAGGCAAGCTCTGGGAGCACTTGGAGACACTGGCGCATGGGCACCCAGCTTTAATTCAAGCCTTAAAAAAGTTGAGGAAATATGAGAGGTTTATTGAAAAACACAGCCCGACGGTGAAAAGGAGCGGCCTTTTCTTTTTCAGCTCTCTGAGTCTCGCCCGCCCAGAGGTTGTTCGCCACAAAATTAGGTTAGCTGAAAGGTATTCAAAACCTAGGGATGTGGAAATTCTTCTGTTGATGCCTCAAACTCGAACCAAGCCGTTTCACAATTCTAGAGAGTTTAAGGAAGCAGTTAAGGCTCTTAAGGGTATTCTAGGCGAGCATTTAGACAGCGTTCATTTCTGCTTTTATGAAGCTCCTTTTGGAGTGGTCCCCATAGAGCTTGATGAGGTTTATCCCCTTTCACAGCATGAAAGCGTCCTTCCACCAGATAAAGAAACAGTGGAGTATGTGGCTTCTCAGGTGGCGGACTACGTAGCAAGGTGGGATTATAAGGCGGTGCTGCTTTTGCATGACCGTGAAAACTGGGGTGATGAATTGCTTAAAGCGTCTAGGAAAACATGTTCAGCCAAGGGCGTTAAGTTTAAATATTTAGATTTTAAAGGAAACTGGATTAAAACTATGTCAACATTCTTAAGGAAAACTTTGCAGGAAAACTGGTTGGTTAGTCTTGATTCGAGCTGACTTGCACATCCACACGCTGTTTTCAAATGATTCTTCAATTCACCCGAAAATTCTAGTGGAACAGCTTTTAGCCCACCCATACATTAAAGTAGCCGCAATAACCGACCATAATACTGTCAAGGGTTATTATAAAGTGCGAGAACTTGCTTCTGCCTATAAAGATGTTTTAATAATTCCAGGAATTGAAGTGAGCACCGTTGAGGGCGACCTGCTGCTTTTGGGCGCTGCAGAAGTGCCTCCAGAACCGTGGACCGTTGAAAAAGTGATTGATTTTGCACGGGATTTAGGCTGCTTGGTTATTGCAGCTCATCCATACAGGGAGTTTGGTTTAGGAGACTTAACGAAAAACTACAAAGTTGACGCCATTGAAGTTTTGAACGCTGGGAGCCCCTCGTATTCTAATGTGTTAGCTGAGGATTTAGCTAAAACTATGGGCTTGCCGGGTGTGGCGGGCAGCGATGCTCATAGGGTGAATGAGCTGTGGAAAGCGTATACCGAAATTCAAGCTAGTATGGATTTGGATGAAATTTTGAAAGCTGTTAAGAAGGGACTTGTTAAGGTTGTTTCAGCAGAAAATTCAATACGTTTTTAAAAGAGCTGCGAGCATGATTAATGCGTTGACGGATGAAAAGAAATGAGCCCATTGCAGATAAAGTTTCTAGGCGGCACTCAGGAAGTTGGCAGAGCAGCCATATTAGTTAAAGCCGAAAAGACTCAGGTTTTGCTAGATTACGGTGTTATGCTTAACCATGAACCTGGCTTTCCAATACATGTACCTCCAAAAGAGGTTGATGCAATAGTTTTAGGCCACAGCCACCTTGATCATTCAGGAGCCATTCCAATATTTTACATACAGGGGAGAAAGCCAACTTACACAACTAGGTTAACAGCGGAATTAAGCCAACTTTTAATTTCAGACTTCATTCACCTTTCAAGCTATTACTTGCCATACGAGTATCTTGAGCTGAGAACAATGATGCGGAACATTAGATACTTAGACTTCGGCGTAAAAGAAACAGTTGGGGACATATCCCTGCAGCTTCACAGCGCTGGGCACATCCCGGGAAGCGCTCAAGTGCTCATCGAAGCTGAGGGAAAAAGACTTCTGTATACTGGGGACTTCAACATTTTAAATACAAGGCTTTTAGAGGGTGCGAAAATGGACTACGGTGACTTGGACGCCGTGATAATTGAAAGCACATATGCTGATGAGGATCATCCTGAGCGTTCGGAGCTTGAGAAACGTTTCGTGGAGAATGTTACTGATGTTGTTGAGGGGGGAGGCACGGTTTTGGTGCCGGCTTTCAGCATTGGAAGATCGCAGGAGATTGCGTGCATACTTGCCGCCTACCACTTTGAACACCCTGTTTACCTTGATGGAATGGCGCGAGAAGCCAGCAGAGTAATGATGAATCACGCACGTTTCCTAAGGGATCCGAAAATGTTTATGGATGCTGTTCATTCTGTTAATTGGGTTGAGGGTTGGCGGGACCGCAGAAAAGCCACAAAAACGCCCGGTGTAATAATTTCGCCGGCTGGGATGCTTAAAGGCGGTCCAGCAGCATTTTACATTTCAAAAATTGGGAAAAAAGCGCAGAACGCCGTTTTTCTAGTTAGCTATCAGATTCCAGGCACCCCAGGAAGGGAACTTTTAGAAAAGGGCATATGCGTTATTGATGGGAAGATGAGAAAGGTTAAGGCTAGGGTTGAGCATTTTGATTTCTCATCTCACTGCGGTGCTAAGGAACTTAAAGAGGCTGTTAAAAGAATCGATGGGAAAGCAAAATTCTACGTGATTCACGGGGCTGAGGGGAACTGTGAGCTTCTTGCAAGATGGATAAATAAGGAAGCAGGCTTGGATGCTGTAGCTCCTAAACCCGGAGACACATTTGAGGTTTAGTGCAAAAGATGAGGATAGGAATTTTACGCATTGGACCTGTTGACGCATCTGTTTTGGAAAGGGTTCGGGAAAACCTTAACATGGCTTTTCCGGAAACAGAATGCGAAATAATTCCGGAAATGCTGCCAGTGCCACGAGAAGCATTCGACACTGTGAGGAGACAATACCACTCAGACGTTATTTTAAACATAGTCCGCGCGTATGCTGAAAAATCAGTGGTTTTAACTCGGGTTTTAGGGGTGACAGACATTGACATCTTTGTTCCAGGCTTAAACTTCGTTTTTGGAGAGGCTGGGTGTCCCGGGAAAGCTGCGCTGATATCTTTGTGGAGGCTTAGGCCAGAATTTTATGGTGCATCTCCCAATTTTGAGCTTTTTGTTGAAAGAAGCACAAAGGAAGCCGTGCATGAGCTTGGGCACACCTTGGGCTTGGGACATTGTGCAAACCCTTTTTGCGTCATGTATTTTTCCAACTCCGTCTTCGACACAGACCGAAAGAAAAGTTTATTCTGCGGCAAATGTCAATTGAAAGTTCAAATGTTTGTGGCTGAGGGTGAGAAGCCTTGACGGGAAGTTTTAAGGCGGGTTTAATCCATTTAACCCCTGTTTTGGCTAGTTTGCTTTTCGGAGTTTTATGCGCTTTTCTCCTTCTCTTGGCACCTTCCATACAACTTTACAGCGTTGCTCCTTTCTCCGAAGATGCTGTGGGTTCCCTTGGAAACGCGCTTTACTTTGTAGTTTTAGTTGGGGCTGGAGCCACATTACTATTCTTCCTTTTGAGGCGTAAAAGTCGCAGGCTTATCGCTGTTTTCACGGGCTTCGCCTTGTCGACAGCTGTTTTTGTGCTTTCGCTGATATACCTCTCAGCCTTATCTTCGCTTTTTGGCTTGCCGAAAATTGAGGTTTTAATTTCAACTTCAGCTGTCCTAACAGTTCTGGCGGGTTACATAGTTTTTGGAACCCGAAGCAGGGTTGGCGACTTCATAGTCCTCATTCTGGGAGGCGCCCTAGGAGCATTTTTAGGCGCTTCAATTCAAACCTTAAGCACGATCCTCATACTATGTTTTTTAGCGGTTTACGACATAATTGCGGTTTATCGCGGCCCCGTTGGGAAAATAGCCCGCATAGGACTCGAACACTTTCGCGGCTTAAGCTTCTCCTTTAGAGACATTCAAATGGGACTCGGCGACTTAACGTTTTATTCCATGCTTGTTGGGCATATGCTCTTGAACTTTGGATTTTTCCCATGTCTGGCCTCTATAATCGGCATTCTGGCAGGATGCTTTCTAGCCTTTAAAATGCTGGAGAAAAGGGGAATTTTTCCAGGATTACCTTTCCCAATAATTTTTGGTTTGACGATGGGTTTTCTTGCCTCGCTGGTTTAGCCTAGGCTGAAGATAATACTAACCGTGTTTTGTTTACGTCTATTTCGGCGATTTTGCAGTTTTTGAATTCTCTGGACTCGCCTATAACATCCCGCACCAAAACCTTTCCATCCTCAGCCTTTGCATAAACAACGTCTTTAAAAACCTCTTCCCCGTTAAGAATGACCTTGAACTCGCACATTTCAGCCACCAACATCAATAAAGGCGGCTGTCCATAAATCCCTTTTCATAGGAAAGCCGCCCTACTCAAAACAAACATTATAATTCACGAACGCATACTTTCCAGTTAATGTTTACTTGAAGATGACTTTGGATGTCGAGGGAGAATAGTTCAGGCAAGTCTTCGGGTACGGACATTTTTCAGTTGTTAGTGGAAACTTCTGAAAGAGAGCGGAAAAAGCGCAGAGAGGAGCTTCTCGCACCGTTAGGCGTTAAAGAATTCTTTGTTAACGGAAGCATAACAATTGATAAGCGCACATGTAAGGGTGTTGAATGCAAACTCTGCATAAAGGCTTGCCCAACAAACGCTTTGTTTTGGAAAAGCGGAGAAGTCGGCATAACCGAGGATTTATGCATATACTGTGGGGCTTGCGTTTTAAGCTGCATAGTTGACAACTGCATAAAGGTTATGCGGAAAAGGACGAACGGCGAAGTTGAACGCTTCAGCACGCCAAGAGGCTTTATCATGTTGCAGAACAATATTAACGTGAAGAAACGCCTTGAAAGGGTTAGGGACTTGTTCCCAACAGCCAAAGAATACTTGAAAAGGTATAAACCTTCAATGGCCCCTTAACGCTTTGCTACTTCATATTTGCGTCCGTTTAGGCTTAACAAATACACCGCCTCTTCTACATAATTTTGGTTGCAAAAACAGCCAATAGGAAGCCTATCCTCTAGTTTTTCTGCTATGGCTATGCCAATTTTGCAAAGCTGAACCATTAATTATAGATTTGCTTTTAATGGTTTGTCACCTGACAGCATGGTTGAAACTGTTTATTGCCGTGATATAACCTTCATTTTCTTGAATCATAGGCTATTTCAAATCTTTACGCAAGTCCAGTAAAGTTTTACCAGCATAAACACGAAGAAAGTGAGGTGCCGTAAGCCAGTTTCTTTTAAGTTTGCTTTCCGGAATTTTTATTGAAGGAGCCGCTGGTTTCTTAGGCCGTTGATGTTGCCGAAAAGGAGTCTTTGGTGGCTGGTCCTCTAGGTCATTTAGCCTTACCTGGAATCAACTTAGCTTTACATTCTTTCTGGAGCCACTATGCCTATAAGGTTTAGAGCATTTCTCAAAACTATTCTCACAGCGTCCACGAGGGCGAGTCTTGCGTCGCTGAGTTCTCGCGGTTCAGCTTTTATGACTGGAAAAGCATTGTAAAAAGTATTAAATTTATCAGCCAAGGCGTTGGCAAAGTCGGCTATTAAGTTCGGCTTAAGCAGTTGTGCCGCCTCTATGAAAACTTCTGGGAAGTCGGCTAAAGCCAAAACAAGCTCATGCTCAAGCTTCTCCTTCAATAGGTCGTAGGAGGGTTTCTCAGGTTTTCTGGAAGCTTTGCGCAGTATGCTGCATGCTCTAGCATGAGAGTATTGAATGTACGGCGCACTGTTTTTCTCGAAATTTAACACCCGGTCCCAGCTGAACTCAACGGGTTTCGAAGGGTCAACTTCAACAAGTGCGTAGCGAACCGCGCCGATGCCGACAAACTCCGCAACTTTCCGCTTAGCTTCTTCTGGCAGTTGCGGCGAGCGCTTCGAAACTTCTTCGTAGGCCCTTCTAACAGCCTCGTCCATAACCTCGTCCAAAGTTATGTAGCGTCCCCTCCGACTGGACATTTTATAACCTGGCAAAGTCACCAAGTTGTAGGCGAAGTGAGTGAGGTTGTCCGCGTATTTACCGTAGCCTAAAGCGTATAACGCTATTTTCAACTGCATCTGTGCCAGTGACTGCTCCATGCCTATAACGCTAATGCATTTGTCGGCTCTTCCAAATTTCCACAGCGTGTAGGCTATGTCCCTTGTTGTGTAGAGGGTTGTGCCGTCAGCCCGCATAAGCGTTAATGATGGAACACTATGGTCTTTTCTTAGGCTAAGCTTCTCCCACAAGTTAAGCTCTCTGACAACTTTTTCAACGTCAAATTCGAGGACACCGCCCAAGATAAAGACGTATGGGGTTTGTTTTAGTCTTTGGAGAACCTCTGTAACCAGTCCGCTCCATACGAAATCACTTTCCCAATCCCAAGAATCATAGGATATTCCGGCACGGCTCAACGTTTCCCTAAACCCATCTAAGCATAGTTCACTGACTTCTCTTATGAGCTGTTTTGCCTTTTCATCTCCAGCCTCATACGCCTTGTTTAACTCGTTCACTGTTTTTTCAGGGTCTTCATCTTCGCTTATTTTCTGGAGAAGTTCCTCGAAAAGCTCTGGATATTTTTCCCTTAGCTCAAAAGCCACAGAAATCCAATCATCAAGTTCCCTATTAATCTTTGCAATGTCTTCTTCTGCTGAAACAGCCTTGGCAAGTTCAAGTTCTTTTTTGAGACGATTAATCTCCACAAGGCAACTCGTCACGGTGTAGATTTTTCCAATAAAATGGTCAGGCTTTTCAGCTGGCTTCGGTCTTCCTAGTTTTTCGTATCCGTAGGCGAGTACCGCTGTCTGTCGGCCAACATCGTCCACATAATAGTGGCGGGAAACATGGTGCCCCCTAGACTCGAGTATGCGGGCAAGGGCGTCTCCAAGCATAGGATTTCTCGCTTGCCCTATATGTATTGGGTGAAGCGGGTTTACACTAGTATGTTCCACAATAACTTTCAAAGGCTTATCCGCCTTAACAAAGCCGTAGGCGTTGTCCAAACGTCTAACAGATTCTATGGTTAAAGCTGAAAACTTTGCAAAGTCAACGTAAAAGTTTATGTAGCCTCCTCCAGCTGCAGCCACAGCTTTAACTAATGAAAACTTCGACTTGTCCACGGCTTTTACTAGGCGCTCAGCCAACGCAAAGGGG
>JAWCLS010000001.1:0-68727 GCA_038850545.1 Bathyarchaeia archaeon | reverse complement strand
GTCCCCTTTACCGGTTTATCCGTGGGCGAAGTGTTTGACAGGTTTAGGAAAGGCTTAGACGAGCGGAAAACAATTTTTATAATTGCCCTAGACGAGGTAGACGCCCTAGTAAAAGCTCGAAGCGACATTCTACTGTACGAGCTTACAAGAATTAACGAGACATTATCTCATAGCAAGGTCTCAATTATAGGAATATCCAATGACCTTAGGCTCAAGGAATTCCTTGACCCTCGGGTTTTAAGCTCGCTTAGCGAGGAGGAAATTGTTTTCCGGCCCTATGATGCAAATGAACTTAAGAACATTCTGTCCGAACGGGCGCAAACGGCTTTCCATGAAGGAGTACTAAGTGAGGGGGCTCTCAGCCTTTGCGCGGCTTTAGCAGCTGCCGAACATGGTGATGCTCGCCGAGCCTTAGATTTGCTTCGGGTTGCTGGTGAGGTTGCGGAACGGACGGGCGCGAGGGTTGTTAACGAAGAACACGTTAGGGAAGCTGAAAAACTCATTGAGCACAACCGCATTATTGAGGCTTTGACAAACTTAACATTACACTCAAAACTTGTTGTTCTAAGCGTTTTCCATCTGATAAGGGCAAACGGTTATCGCGCAGTGACGGGAGAAATATATGACGTGTACAATGAGCTCTGCGGAGAGTTAGCCATAGCTCCCTTGACGCAAAGGCGTGTAAGCACTTTAGTTAATGAACTTGACGCATTGGGCTTGTTAAATGCTCAAATTGTGAGTATGGGGAGGTATGGGCGGACAAAGAAGATTCGGTTAGAGGTTACACGTACACTTATTAGAGAAACTTTCTCTAATGACGGTAGACTCGGGCGCCTGATTGATTATGAACCAAAATGCCTTTCGAAAAATGCGGGTAGTAGGAGTTGAGGATGGAAGCTTCAAAAAAGGAGTTACAAAAAACGCGTTAGTTGCAACGGTGCTTCTCAAAGGACTAGAAATTAAAGATGTAAAGTTTGTAAAGGTCAAAGTTGATGGTTTAGATGCAACAGAGAAAGTTGTTAAAGCCCTAAAAAAATGGGACTTTGAAGCAGTTATGCTTGCTGGAGTTTCTTTCGCAGGATTCAACTTGATTGACCCCACAGTTCTTTTTAACAAATTTGAAAAACCTGTAATTGTTATTTCACGGACAAAACCAGACAACAAAGCTGTAAGACGTGCTCTACTTCGCCACTTTAAAGATTGGCAAATCCGCTGGAAAGTGCTAAAGAAACTGGGCCCTTTTCAAAAGGTAAACGTTTTAGCTGAAGAGCCCCCGCTTTACATTGAAACAATAGGCGCAGATGCTCAATGGGCTAAATGCTTAATAAAAAGCTTGGCAGCATGCGGGAGAGTACCGGAGCCAATTCGTGTTGCCCGGCTCATTGCACGGGGGTTATCCTAGGCAAAGGGAATAACCCTAACATCTAATGTTTGAAGGTTCACCACTGGGACTAAACAAGGTGTTGGAACAACCCCAAGCCTTCGCATGTACTCTGTTTGCGCTTGCCAGCATCCTGAATTAACCACAGACACCCCTTTGTAATTGGTTTGCCCTAAAGTATGTATATGCCCTGCATGGAAAATGTCTGGAACGCGTTCAATAACCAAAAAATCTCTGCTTTCAGGAGACAGGGGGGTTTTTCCGCCGTAGACAGGTGCTAAATGGCGGCTCTGCAAAAGCAGGGTCATAGCCTTCTCTGGATGCGTATAAACCATCCCTGGAACAGTGGATAATACATCGTCGAGGCTGCGTCCATGATACATTAGCACTTCCACGTTGTGAAGACTCAAAAAGCATGGGTTTCCCAAGGAGTAAACTTTCCTCGACTCTTGCAGTGGTTCAAGAAACGCGTTTGAAATCGGCGGTTGCGGCAGGGCATTTCTTGGCGCATCGTGGTTCCCAGGTATAATTATAACCTCTATGTAGTCCGGAATTTGCTCAATGAATTTTGCGGCCAATTTGTACTGGCTGTAAATGTCTTTTACTAGAAGTTCCTTACCCTGGTTTGGGTAAACACCTATGCCGTCAACAATGTCCCCTGCTATTAGAACGTACTTCACATGGCTTGCTGTTTCTCGCATTTCTTCGCTTCCATATTTGCCATTAAGCCATAAAACGAAACGGTTGAACGCTTCCTTCTGAAACATTACACTGCCCACATGCATATCCGATGTGAGCACGGCGTAAACAGGAACTGAAGCTTTGTTCCGAGTCTTTTGAGCAATATTGGGCAAGATGATGTCTTCAGCAATCAGCAAGCTGCCTCTTGTTTTAGTAACGCTTACACAGATAACCTGATCCAGCAGGAGCATCCTTGCTTTATCCAAAAGTTCCTTGGGAGAGTTCTGGGGCACAAGTACAGTTACATTTGCAGTCATATCTTCAATGGTAAGGAACACTTTTTGCTTTTGCTCCCTCTTCTCGGTAACCATGCCAATTATTTTAAGCTTCGTGTTTGGCGGAGCCTTCAAGGCTTCGACAATAGATGTTGCGCTTTTAGCGTCTATTCTCTGCCTCAAAAGCCTTTCAAGACGCTTAAACCTGTCTCGGAAATATTCAAGATACCTCTCTATTGTTCCATTGGAACTTAACTTGCCGCCAAAATCCTCCACTATGTTAATGTTTGCCTCAACTTCTTTTGCATAGGGTCTGAAAAGCCTCTTTCCCTCCAGCATTTGCGGTTGCGGTTCAGGCAATATTTTAGCCTGCTCTATCTCCTGCTGTGGTGGCACTTCTTTAAGAGGCTTCGGCTTCTCAGTAAGCTCTTCAAGTAAGCTTTTTCCAATAAACAATGGCTTATCCTTAAGGGACTCTATTTTTTCTAACGCCTTGCTCATGATTTCCACAGGGTCTTCTGTTGCTGCCGCCATGTTTAAGAAGTCAAAAGCGTCTCTGTTGAGCTGGTATCCTGCTGAAAGGGTTAATTCTACTGCTTTTTGAAGTTTCTCAATGCGGCTCATAGTTTAATGTTTCTCCAGTCCTGTTTTTTAGGCACTATGATGTATCCTCCTTCCTCGTCTCCCAATGCTTCCGTTAAGCCTTGTTTGTAGAGGTGCGCTGTTAATGCAGCAGTCACTGCGTCAATTTCATGAGGTGTCAATATGCACGTTTTTAGGCTTCCTTCTAGGCCCATGCTTTCTAGGAGCGTTTGAATTTTTCTCCAGTCTTTTATTGGCATGTTGAGGGCCCTGCGGGTTGATGTTGGATGCACTTCTATTGTTTCTATTCCTTTCTCTCCTATCAACTTATTTAGCTTAATTGCGCGGAGAGTAAGCTTTTTCATGGCTTTTAAGCGTGGTGGGAAAACGCGATATCCCCTCTTTATTAGCTCCTTATCCGCTTTTCTTAGTAAGCCTTTTTTTGGGAGTTTAAGGGGAGCATCAATTGCTACAATTGTTGGTTTAACGAGTGTGATTTTCTCCAAAATTTCCTTATTTGTATAAATGAGAGAGGTTTCCACATTTCTGTTTCGCCACAGTGCCCACCCTGTTGGATTTTCCGGTTTACCTGCAAGATCTATACCGATTATAACTTTGTTTTCCAATATCAACACTCACGCTTAAGTTTATATATTAAATATATGCTCTAGATGTGTTAATATATTTGCCATAATATACCTTTATTGTGGTGAGTTGATGGGCGAGATTCGAAAGGTTCAACGCACTCCAAGCGGCACTTTCTTTGTTTGTATACCGAAGGATTGGGCTGAACGCTACGGTTTAAAACGCGGATCTACGGTTGCTATAAGCGAAACCAGTGATGGTAAACTTCTCATAGACCCTGAGTATGGAACCGTTGCTTCTCCACGCGTTGCCATTTTAAAGCCTGTGCCCTATTTAAGCCGTGAAATCATTGGGAAATATCTGCTTGGGTTTGATATTATCCGTGTGGAGGGGAAGGAGCGTGTCAGTTTTGAGGTGCGAGAGGATGTTAAAAAGACTGTTAGCCGTTTAGTGGGTTTGGAAATCGTCGAGGAGGATTATTCCAAAATTGTTTTACAGTGTTTACTGGAGCCTTCCAGCTTCCCCCCTGATAAGATTCTTCGACGGGGCTATGCCCTTGCTGCTGGCATGCACCGAGACGTTGTTGACGCGCTTATGAACGGAGATTTTTCTTTAGCCAAAAGTGTTATAGCCCGCGATGAGGAGGTTGATAGGTTATACTTCCTCCTTATTCGCATTCTGCGAACCATTATTCAAAACCCAAGCTTAAGCGAGAAATTGGGCGTGCAGCCAATTGAATGTCTAGATTACCGTTTGGCGGCTAGCTTAGTGGAAAACATCGGCGACGAATGTGTGCGCGCTGCATGCAAAGTTATCACGATGAAAGGCCCAAAGTTAACTGAGGATTTGAAAAAGTTGCTCGTGGAATTTCACACGATCTGTTATGAGGCACATGAAAATGCCTTGAAAGCTTTTCTGGCTGGCGATGTTAGCCTAGCCGTGACTGTGGGGGGTATGCGGGAAAATGTTGAAAAGGCTTTCGCCGTCTTGGAAAAGAGCACTAAAGCGCAGAGCGCTGACCTAGTACCCCATTTTCTCGCAGCAGCCTCAGCTTTAATGCAGATATACGAGCACAGCGTGGACATCGCAGACTTAGTGATGCCTAAGAAACTGCAATCCTAGCGTTGTACTGAGCGAGGCATGCCCATATGCATCGACTGGAACCAGGTGAAAAGCAGTATCATATTGCATGTAGAAAAGGCGACTTGACAGGGTACTTGCTTGTTCCAGGAGATCCAGATCGTGTTCCTAAGATAGCTAAGTTCTGGGATTTAGCGAAAGAGGTTTCCTGCCGCCGCGAATTTCGAAGTTTCACTGGCAAATATAAAGGCGTTCCAATCTCCGCCTTGTCCAGCGGTATTGGACCAGCTTGCATGGCTATTGTTGTTAACGAGGCTTCAGCTTTGGGAGTTCACACTTTCATCCGCGTGGGAAGCACTGGCGCGATACAAAAGGACATTGAATGCGGAGACTTGATAATTTCTTCAGCCGCCGTTCGCCTAGACTTCACAAGCAACTGTTACGTTATGCCTGAATACCCTGCTGCCGCCAATTACGAGGTGCTGCTGGCTTTGATCGAGGCAGCTGAAACCCTTGGCATAAGTAACTACCATGTGGGTGTAACCGCCACAACAGCAGATTTCTATGCTGGACAAAACCGCTTACCCAAAGCTCACGCGTCTATCTCGCAAACGGAAACTCTCCTATCAGCCATGCAGAAGGCTAGGGTGCTCAACCTTGAAATGGAAACCGCAACTCTCTACACCTTAGCAAACCTATATGGGTTAAGAGCAGGCGCCATATGCGCCGTTTACGCCAACAGATGCACAAATGAATTCAAACCCGAAGCAGGCGAAGAAAACGCCATAAAAACCGCCAACGAAGCAGTAAGAATTCTGAATGAATGGGATCATGAAAAAAGTAGGAAAAAGAAAAAGTGGTTATTCCCATCACTATTAAAAACGCAATAAAACCTTTTAGACAACGATAACACTTTCTTCAACGCGTCGGTGCCGGGGTGGCGGAGTGGTTATCGCGCTGGCCTCGAGATCCAACCCCATAATAAAGGGCTAGAATAAGCAGGAGAGCCAGTGGGCCTTCGGGCTCGCAGGGGTTCGAGTCCCCTCCCCGGCGCCAATTTACTGGTGAATTTTGATATTCTAGGAGTTGGTATCTCTAAGTTTGTTATATGGTATGTTGAGAATTCTCTAGGGCAAGAATCGGAACCACTTACAGGTCGCGGGAAGGGGTTTGGCTCATTCTCAACCATTAGTTATGAGAAACTATTTCTTTCATAGAAGTTTTAATGATGCGCCGTATAACACATTGTAGCTCTTTAACCCAACTCTCGCGATATTTAATATGCTTGCCTGCGAAAAAGTTTATTAGGTAATACTTTTATTAAAAAAAGTATTACGAGGAAGCACTATGCACATCCCTGATGGTTTCCTAAGCCCAGAGATCGCCGCTTTCATGTGGATCATATCTATGGTTTCTCTTACTTGGGCATGGAGAAAAGCTAAGTCTGCTTATACTCAATCGCTGGCTCCGCTGTTGGCTGTTTCAAGCGCATTTGTCTTTGTGGCTCAAATGTTAAACTTTCCAATACTTTATGGCACGAGCGGACACTTAGTCGGAGGCACCTTCCTTTCCATTGTTCTAGGCCCTCACGCTGCAATTCTAAGCATGACCATTGTGTTACTGATTCAAGCATTCTTCTTTGCGGATGGAGGCATACTTGCTTTAGGAGCAAACATTCTCAACATGGCTGTTATAGGAGGCTTAAGCTTTTTCCTGTTAAAGCTTATTTCCGGGAACGTTGAAAAGGGCAAAAGATTTTACCTAAGCATTTTTGCTGCCTCATGGCTTTCAGTTGTTTTAGGCGCCCTAGCATGCGGCTTAGAAATAGGATTTTCCCCGATGTTTTCGGAGGCCGGAGGCGTGACTGTAACCGTTCCAGCCATGCTATTTTGGCACGTGTTAATAGGGCTAGGCGAAGCGGCAATAACAACAACATTCATAACCCAATTGTATAAACTGCGCCCAACAGTTCTAAATGGTTTAACATTTATGAGGAGAGGATGCTATGCGGGGGCCAATTAAGGCACTGATGCTTGTTTTGGTTAGTTTTGCGGTTTTAGCGCCCTTCGCTTCAACAGACCCCGACGGACTGGAAAAAGTAGCTGAAACCCTAAAAATTGAAGAACCAGAAACCCTATGGATGGGAATAATGCCAGACTATACTTTGCCAACGGTTGAAAACCCCTATTTATCGACGCTGCTTGCAGGCTTTTTCGGCGCTTTTCTCGTTTTAGGCGCCTCATTTGCTCTTGGAAAAGTTTTAGCCAAGTCTGGCAAATAATTTATTCTCTGCTGGCAAGGATTACTATGTAGTCGGCTGTGTCAGCGCACATGTCTGCAGCGTGCTCAATGAATTCCACTAAGTCGTCGAATATAACTATTGAGCCACTGTCCATTTCTCTGGCATATTTAATGAACAGAGTTTTATTTTTAAGGTATTCATCGTCTATTTTCTTTTCAATTTCTTCAACCTTTTTTGCTCCATTTATAGCCGCAGCAGAGTCCACTGCAATTTTTTCTATACTTCCCCGTAGCGCATGAGCGCATTCCACCAAAATTGAGGTTGTGCGAGCTGTGTTTTCCCACAGCTCTTTAGGGATTACAGCTTCCTCAAGCATTATAATGCATCTTGCCGCGTCTTTCACGTGGTCTGCAAGCGTGTCAAGCCTTTTCACAAGGTGCATTAAGTCTTCGCGGTATTCTGCAAATAGGGCTACACCCTTTGAAAGTTCTTTGAAAACTTCTGTTCTCAGTCTGTCAACCTCTTTTTCTACTTTAAAAATGTTTTCAATGTTTTGCATCGCCTCTTTCTTATTGTTTTCCGACATTTTCTGCATTGCTTGATTGAGAAGCGTTACCGTGTCAAGTGCCTTGGTTATTTGTTCCTGAGCCAAGTCTAGGGCTTTAGTTCTTCGCCGTCTTTCAAACCAAGCGTAACTCTTTTTTTCCAAATTCTCATCTCCAATCATAGTTTAAACATATACCTAATAACGCTTCGCAAAATACAAGTTTTAACGCACTTCCCTTTCAGTTACCCAACAAGATTTTACTTTGCCTTCCTTGTTTATTACAATTTCTTTTTTGAAAATTGGAGCTTCCTTTTTATATCTTTCAACAGCATCCCTTAAAACTTGAAAAACGGTTTCCCGATGAGAACCCGCCACAATAACGTATACCAAGTCTTCACCGACGCGAAAATCGCCTCGAAAGTGGTGAATTTGAACATCCACAACGCCCTCCTTATGCTTTAGGTCTTGGCATATATTTGACAAAACTTCGTCAGCCTTCTCTTCATAGGCTTCTATCTCCAACTTTTGAACCCTTTCCCCAGTTGAAGTTTCACCGCGCACAACACCTATGAATATGGCTATCGCCCCAGCTTTCTGGAAATCTTCTCTGCTTTTAATGCTCTTAATCAGGTCGTCGAGGCTCAAAGAGTCCTTAGTGTGCACATATTTGTAGCCCATACCCACCACATTTTAGTTGGATTGCAGATAGTTTAATGTTTGCTTTAATAGGCTAGCTTTTAAACGAAACTTTTTTGCTTAAGTCTCCGAGCACGGCTGATGGAACAGGCAAATCCTTCATGGTGAACAAGCCTGCCGGTGCGTTGAGCACTTTAGGAATTGAGTTGGTTACGATTGCCACGGTGCCCGCATCTCCGGGTACACATGGCTGAATCTTCTGTTTTATCGTAGGAACACCCTTGATGGTTATAGCGTCATATTCTTCTCTTGCACCTATGTACGCTTGGAAATTGAGAACAATAACCGCTTTATCTTTGATGAAGCCTCTTGCCGTCTGTTTTAGTCCAGCCACTTTCCCAGCTTTAACTCTTACAGCATTACTTTTCACTGGTTCTTTAGCTATTACTGGTTCGACAGGTACAGTTTTTATCTCGTCAAGTTTCCACGATAAGGCGTCAGCAATCATTGCAATAGACTGCTCAAGCCCCACATGCCCTGTGACCTGCTTGTTCGCTACTTTTTGTTTAAACTCTTCAACTGTTAAGCCAGCGCCTATTTTCCTCTGGAAGGACAACCGCCTTTTTGCCGCGTTAATCACCCTAACTGCTTCAATCTTCTCTATTTTCTGACAGACCGCTGTGAGAGTTATAACAAGGGTGTCCATTAAAAAGCCAGGGTTTATTCCTGTCCCTAAAACTGTTACATCATAATTTTTAGCAAGGGCATCGAGTTTTTCCGCAAGTTTCGGCTCTGAATAATATGGGTATGCAAGTTCTTCACATGTGGATATGACGTTTACGCGGTTTTTTATGAGCTGGGCTATTTGTGGAAATGTTTCTTTTAGGTATGATGCTGTTGCATGGATGGCGATGTCTGCTTTGACTCTTGAAAATAAGGAGTCAGCGTCTTTAGAAACTGTTACTCTAAGCTTCCTATCTAAGCCTAGAACATCGCCTAAATCTTTGCCAACTTTATCCTCAGCAACATCAATTGCACCCACTATTTTCACACCTTGCCTTTCCAATAGAAACCTAGCTATCAACCCACCGACAGCACCAACACCATATAAAACAACTTTAACCTCTCCCAAATTATCTCCCTTCAATATGCACATTTTACTGTCTTCTCGATTTTATGTTAAGGGAAACAATTTTTAGGTATCTGAACTATTGGTATGCTAAAAGTATTGCGGGGAAATAGTTTTAACTTGCTTTTTGGAGCTGCAATTGGGTTATTTGTGTCAGAAGTTTTGATTTTCTAACGCCCACGTGGCGTAGGGGAACCACCTTTTTAGCTTCATTATAGATGTCTGAAGCTATTTTCCCCAAAACCATTTCCTGAACAAACTGGTCCATAGTTAAAGCCGCGCTTTTCAGCTTAATGATTTTTGCCATAACCTTACGTATGGCTCTTTCCTTTGAAGTTTCAATTCTTGAAAGGGTGAATGCACAAATGGATACCCGAAACTTGTATCCATCCTTTGTTGAAACGTCAAATATGCCGTCAACTTTGGTTGTCCTTCGGCGCACGAGACTTCTCAAATAGTCCCTTGAATACTCGTGTCCCTTAAACATGGTGTGCGCCGTTTTTCCATCTACATGAGTTATTTGGAAATATATCTTCAAATATTGATGAGTAAAGTCGCCTGTAATATCATAAAGTGTCGTCTCAATCACTCTGCCTATTAGCTTTTCCTGCTCGTCTGCAGGAACCGCTCCTAACTCCGCATTTCCGAAGTACGGCGGAGCCAACACTGTATACCACACTTTACTGCGCCATTTATCCCTTACCTTTTTCGTCGACATTGCATCCCTCGTTTAACAGCGGAGAAAAGTTTCATTAATAGAATATTAAGCTTTACTTTTTGGTTCTATCTTTTCTATACCGCCCATATATTTCCTTAAAACCTCCGGTATTATCACCGAGCCGTCTTCTTGCTGGTAGTTTTCGAGTATTGCAACCATTGTTCTTCCAGTGGCTAGGGCTGTGGAGTTCAGTGTGTGCACAAAACCCTTCGGAGGCTCGCCTTTTTTCTCCCTGTATCTTATGTTCAGCCTTCTCGCCTGATAGTCTGTACAGTTGCTACATGAGACCACTTCTCTGTAAATTCCTTGAGCAGGCATCCAGACTTCTATATCGTATTTTTTGGCGGCAACAGTTCCAATTTCGCCAGTACATATGTTTACGACACGGTATGCTAAGCCGAGTTTCTGGAAAAGTTCCTCAGCGTTTCTTATAAGCTCTTCATGAATTTCCCATGAATCCTCTGGTTTGCAGAAGACGAACTGTTCAACCTTGTTAAACTGGTGGGTGCGGAAAATTCCCCTAGTGTCTTTGCCGTGGGCTCCAGCCTCTTTCCTAAAGTTGGTGCTTATTCCAACGAACTTTATGGGAAGATCTTCAGCATTTAAAACTTCGTCCATGAACATGGCTGCCATGGGATGCTCTGAGGTGGCGATTAGGTATAAGTCTTCATTCTCGATTTTGTAAAGCATGTCCTCAAAATCGCTTAGGGCTACAACGCCCTCGTAGGGTTTGCGCCTCATTAGGAAAGGTGGTTCTACGGGCGTGTAGCCCTTTTTAACCATCTCCTCCAATGCAAAGTTAATCAGGGCCATGTCAAGCAATACGCCTTCCCTTTTTAGGTAAAAGAACCTTGCACCCGCAATTTTCCCGGCTCTCTCAACGTCCATTATGTCTAGGCTTAACCCCAAATCTATATGATCCTTAGGTGGAAAACTGAATTTTGGTGGTGTTCCCCAGGTTCTCAGAGTCACGTTGTCAAGTTCATCTTTACCTATTGGAACCGAGTCATGCAAGAGGTTTGGGAGCCTCATGAGGTAGTAGCGCACTTTTTCTACATATTCGCTTACCTGTCTCTCCAGCCCCGTGATTTTTTCATCTATTGTTTTTGCCTTTAAAACAATGGCTGTAACGTCTAGCCCTTTCCTTTTTGCCGCCGCAATTTCTGCTGTCATTCTGTTTCTTTCTCGGCGAAGCTCGTTTAGCTCTGTCAGGTTCCGCCGCCACTTCCCGTCGCATTCCAGCAGCGCATCTAACATCTCTAAATATTCAGGGCTGCCTCTTCTCTCAAGGTTCTTCCTAACAAGGTCGGGGTTTTCGCGGATTAATTTTATGTCAAGCATTCTCGCCACACATTTTGCGTGTTTTTGTTTCTCGCAGCCCTTACCAGCTTAAACCCGAATATTTAACCTTATCATGAATAAAGGCGGCTATAATGTTTTCTTTATGGTTTTCAATGTTTTCTCTGCTGTCGAGATGGAGAATAGCAAGTCGTCAATTGTGGCTATAAACGTTGGAAGCTTCTTTCCGCACTTTATAAACGTTGAAACCTCATTTTCCCTTCTCAAAGTTTTGATGGATAAACCAGAGGGCACCTTGAGGTTGTCTAGTGAAACTGCCTCTGCAACCGCCTTTGCAGTTTCAGCATCATCGTAATAAATGACTATTTCAGCTTCCAATTTTCTCACCTGCCAACTGTTTTCCAACAAGTTCATTGACGAGTTTCATGAAAACATCGATGTTTTCCGTGGGAATTTGGGCCCCAGCAGCCACATCATGGCCTCCGCCCTTTCCAAGGGATTTTTCAGCAGCAACTTGCATAATTTCTCCAAGATTGACCCCTTTATGGGCCAACATATCTGTGGTTCTTGCGGAAACTTTCATAAGTCCCTCCTCTTTCACGCTTGTGTATGCAATTAAAGGCTTTTCTGGGTTTGGAAGGCTCATTAAGAGGATGGATGAAATAGCCCCTATTATCTTGTCATCTATGAAATCTTCGCCGTAAATAACGTAAATGTTTTCCATTTCCTTAATGCGCTCAGGCTTTTCCATAACCCACCCAAGATACTTGTTAATGGTGCGCCTGTAATCTTCAAGAACCTTAATTGCCTCTTTTAGAGCTAGACCCCTGTCGCCCATGCAAACTGCTATGCCGAGGCTCGGCTTATCCATACGCCCTGCGGCATTAAGCAAGAGTGCAAATTCCCTTCCATCCCTAAGGGGGGTCCATGGCTCTTCACGGTTTAAAGTATACACATGCCCAATGAGGTTAGATATTTCATAATGTAGCCCTTTTGAAAGCAGGTAATCTGCGAGGGCTGAGCAAAGTCTTTTTTTCTCGTCTTCTGTTAGGTCTCTTAAGGCCCTCCATTTATCATCGTATTTTGGTTTGATGTCAAGGCTTACGAGAAGCGCTAGGCTTTTGTCTTCAGCGCCGCTTATTCCAGGAATGAATGGGCTTGTTGTTGACGCTAATGCTTTGTGAATTGGGCGGGTCTCCCTGCCGAAGAAAATCAAGTCCTTTTCAACAGTTAATAAGCCCTCGTTTTTTGCATCTTCAACAATCTTTTCGTTTAGTCCGCCTAGCATTCGTTGTTCGTACTTGTCCTGCAAGTCGCCAAGGGCGCCTACAACTGCTACTGGAGCCAAATCAGCATTAGCCACGTCCATGGCTTTAGCCACAAAATACGCCACACCTGAACTGCTGATGTTCCTTGCACCATCTATTCCGTGGAAGTGTGGGTTAACGCATAAGAAACCTTCGGTTGGTTCTCCGCTTATTTGATGGTGGTCTAAAGCCACTATTTTTAACCCTGAGATTTTTTGGCTTAACAAACTTGCATATTCAGTTCCCAAGTCTGTAAAAATAACCATCTGAGGCTTCTCTTGGAGGATTTCAGCCACAAGTTTCTCGTTAACCCACTGGGTTATTCTAATGCGAAACCTAGCATCAAGTCTATACAAGGCTTTACCAATAATTCCCGCTGCAGCTATTCCGTCGGCATCCAGGTGAGAATATAACTCAATAAAGCCGTCCTCTTTTACGGTTTCCAGAATTATTTTAGAAGCTTTGGAAACCGAATTGAAGAACTCCGCAGTTTGGTTTTCGTTTAAAGACATCGCCCTCACAGACAAGTAGTTGGCATAATTTCAATTTAAAAATAGTGAAGCTCCCGCGTAATCTTAACATAATAGATGGTTAGGTTTTAGGTTATGGAGGCTGCTTTAGGCTCATACTTCCAGCTTGGAGGCAAAATGCCTTCGCGTTTATAATACCTTGCAAGCTTGTGAATTTTCGCTTCAATGAGCTGTAAAGCCCTCTTGTTATGCAAGTCCTTCTTGTTCTTTTCAAGATGAACTGAAAGCCTCGCGGCTTTTTTCAACAAATTTTCAAGATCTTCAGGCTCCGCCGTTTTAAGCCCAGCGTCTTCGAGGATTTTGGTTATAGTCTTACCCGTTAGAGGTTTAACAAGGGGAATGGCATACTGATCCCTTAGGATGGTTCCTATACGGCTTGGGGGGTGTCCCTCCTTAGCAAGTTTGATGACCAGAGCCTCAACTTCCTCTGGTTGGTATTTGCACCAGCTTGGAGGACGCTTACTCACAGGCCTAGTTGAATGAGATTTACCCTTTTCCCGCTTCGGCATGCTCTGACCCTTTCAAATTCTGTATGAGCGAAGTTAGACTGATATTTAAGAATTATTGTCGCCCGGATTTTTATACCATTTGGCGAATTTTCGCAGAGCCTTCGCTCTATGCGAATACTTGTTCTTTTCTAGGATGTTCATTTCAGCAAATGTTTTGTCGCTTTTCTTTGGCTTAAAAATTGGGTCAAATCCAAAACCAGAGTGGCCCTCCCGAACTTTTCTGGTTATTTCTCCACGGACTTCCCCCTTGAAACATAGCGGAGACTCAAGCTCCGCTGAATAGTAGGCCACCACTGACTGAAATTTTGCGCTTCTGTTTTCAAGATTCTCCATCAGTTTCAACAGTCCACTATTACCTATGGTTTTATAAGCGTAGGAGGAATAAGGTCCTGGGAAACCATTTAAAGCATCTATGAATAGTCCTGCATCTTCAACTATTATGGGCAAGTCACATTTTTCGAAGGCATGTAAGGCGCTGGCTTTAGCTATTTCTTCCAAAGTGTCGCTTTGAATCTCAACCGTCTTAATTCTCAACATGCCTACTGCTATTTTATAGCGGCTTAAAACCTCGCAGGCTTCCCTAAACTTGTTTATGTTGTTAGTCGCGAAAAAAACAACTTTGCCCTTCAGTTGAAAATCCATCTAGCGTCCCACATTTTTCTTTAAGCTCCTTTCAGCTCACATGTTTAAAATCTTTTCCAGCATAATTATTCGTTTTCGCTTTTTCTCTCGGCGATGTAACGTCCTCGCCTCTCTATTTCCCTTATTTTTTCTAAAACATCTTTAACGGCTTTGGCGTCTAAAACGATTGAGTAGCCCCTGATAATAGCATTAAAACATTCATTTGCATATCCAAAGTGCGTGCTTTGTAAGGCTCTTCTCATAAGGTGCAGGTCTACCCCCTTGGCTTCGAGTTCCTTTGTTTTTTCGCCTAGTCCAAAGTCGACGAAGAATATTTTTCCTTCAGGGTTTTGAATCATATTAGATGTTGTTAGGTCGCCGTGGATTATCCCATGATTGTGAAGTTTGCCTATTAACTCGCCAATTTTCTCGCATAGGCTTTGCCTTTCAGCTTCAGAAAGTTTGCCTAACAGCTGTTTCACCTGTTTTCCTTCAATGAATTCCATTATGATTGCGGCGTTTTGGGTATCAACTAAAAATATTGTGGGTGTGGGTACTCCCGCCTTTTTCGCTTCGTGCATGAGTTGCGGCTCATGAATTGTCCTATAGATTCTGATTTGCTCGTCTAGTGCCGGAAGCCTGTAGAGTTTGGGCAGACGCTTCTTGATTACTACTTTTCTGCCGTGCCAGTTTACAAGGTATAGACAGGCTTCTGCTCCTTTCTTAATCAGTAGCTGCTCGCTTATTTCACCCATGGGACTTCAACCTCGTCTAGGCGCCACCTCAGCTTTACAAAGCTTTCGTCGATTGGTGTTACTATGCCGTGAGTGAAGGCAAGAACGCCTGTCCACGCGATCATTGCGCCGTTGTCTATGGCAAAATCGCTTGGTACAACGCAGAATTTGGCGTCGTGCTCTTCAGCTATAATCTTAATCATTGCTTGAAGCCTTTTGTTAGCGGCCACACCGCCAGTCAGCAGCACTTCTTTCTTCTCTGTGTGGGCTAAGGCTCTTTCAGTAACCTCTGTAACCATGGAAAAGGCTGTTTCTTGAAGGCTGTAACATAAGTCTTCAAGTTTGTGCTCCCCTCTTTTCAGCATGTTAATTGCGGCTGTTAAAAGGCCGCTGAAGGACATGTCCATGCCCTTAACAGTGTAGGGTAACTGAATGAACTTCTCCCCTTTTAAGGCGAGTTTTTCCACAATAACACCAAATGGCTCGCCCACCCTATGTCGCAGTCCAGCTTCCCTTGCAAAAACGTCCAAGCAGTTTCCAAGTGCGATATCCAAAGTTTCGCCGAAAACCCTATAACGACCAGAGTCAAAAGCCGCCACTATGGTGTTCCCGCCTGAAACATAAAGCGTAACAGGGTCTTTTGCGCCTGTTTTAAGCTTCCCTATTTCAATATGTGCCACACAGTGGTTGACTCCGACAAGCGGAAGTCGTAGATATGAGGCTAGGGCTCTGGCTACTGTGGCACCTGTTCTGAGACATGGTCCAAGTCCAGGGCCTTGGGCAAACGCCACAATGGACAAGTCTTTAGGTTTGATTCCAGCTTTTTGAAAAGCCTCTTCTACAACTTTACTTGCAGTTTCGGCGTGGTGCCGCGCCGCCTCCCTCGGGTGTATTCCCCCTTCTGGCGGTATGTATGCGCTTATAACGTTTGCCAGTATTTCCCCTTCAAAGGTTGATATTCCAACACTAAAGTCGTCTGCGGTGCTTTCAATTCCAAGGCAGTAGCCCTTTCCAGATTTTTCACGACTCATCTCCAGCACTTCTACATAAATTATTTTATCTTTCGGATAAACATATTTTACTTGGAAACATCTATATATTAGTGTGAAAATTGGAACGGTCGAAATGCCAAAACATAACGATTTAGAACAGAAAGCTTTGCAAATAATAATGAACGCTGGAAATGAGGGGCTGCTTCAGTCTGAGCTGTGGCGGAAGCTTGGGGCAAGCAGCAGAGAAGGCTCAAGAATAGCCCTAAAACTTGAAAGCAGGGGGCTGATACGCAGAGAAAAAGAACTATATGAAGGGAGATGGACTTATAGGCTTTATCCAAAA
Source organism: Bathyarchaeia archaeon (assembly GCA_038850545.1). Taxonomy (GTDB): domain Archaea; phylum Thermoproteota; class Bathyarchaeia; order Bathyarchaeales; family Bathycorpusculaceae; genus JAWCLS01. The sequence goes on along the minus strand of JAWCLS010000001.1, from coordinate 52,536 downwards.
AGACTTCCAGCATCCATAAACTCTATATTAGACTGCCCATGCATGATGTGCCCCGAAAGCCAAAGATGCGGCCCAACAGGCGCCATAACCCCCCAAAACTGTGAAAAACTAACCGAATGGCTTCTACGCATAGCTGAAAGCGAGTATAAGACGTTAGGTGACAGCTAGTTTTGCCTAAAGCTTGGCTTCAGGAAAGGAAAAGAGACTACTATTATAAAAAAGCAAAAGAAGAGAAATACCGTTCAAGGGCAGCCTACAAACTTCTTCAAGCTGTGGAAAAATATCATTTCATTAAAGAAGGCGACGTTGTTGTTGATTTGGGCGCCGCACCAGGCGGGTGGACTCAAGCTGCGAGGAAAATCGTTGGAGTTGGCGGTTTTGTTTTAGGGGTTGACTTAAAACCCATCAAGCCCTTTCCAGAAAATAACGTTAGAACAATGATAGGCGATGTAGCCGAACAGGAGACGATGAAGCAGATTTTAGAAATGCTTCCCAGAAAAGCGGATGTTTTAATTTCAGACGTTTCGCCGAACATTTCCGGAATATGGGAGTTAGACCACGCCCGCCAACTAGACTGCGCACAAAAAGCATTAGAAATAGCTTTAAAAACCCTTAAGCCCAACGGGAACTTTTTTGTAAAAGTTTTCCAAGGCGACATGCTAGACGATTACATTAAAAAGGTGAAACATTACTTCGAAGATGTGAAGGTGATAAAACCTAAAGCTAGCAGGGCAAAGAGCTCTGAAATATTTGTTTTAGGAATACGCTTAAGAGCTTTTACGGCATAGCGGTAGAGCTAAATCCTTTATCAAGCTTAATAAAAGGAGGTGGGAATTTGAGGATAATTGCAGCTGATTCTTCATCCGCAATTTTGAACGATAAATTTGAGCCGGTATCCATCATTGCGGCTGCAGCCGTGCTTGTTGCTCCTCCTTACAGAGAACCAAGCGAGTGCTTAGCTGAACCCATTTTCGTAAACGCTGAAAACGGTCACGATGTTATAGTGCATGAGGCGGAACTTTGCAGAAACCTTCTTAGAAGGGTTAAAGCGGATGTTGTACATCTTGACATGTCCATGGGAGCTGTTTCCCTTGAGCAGCTTTCGCCGATTCAATTCTCAAAAATGAAAATTTCCAGTAGGGCAAAGAGCCATCTTCTAAAAATTTTGCCTAAATTGAGGAAAATTGCTGGTGAAATCGCGCAAAAATATGGTGTTGAGGTTTTGGCAATAGGCAAAGAAAGCGTCCCAGTAAGGGTTGCAGAGTTAACTGCAGGCGCTCACGCTATTTTATATGCTTCAGATAAAGCCTTAGCAGAAAAACGTTCGCTGCTTCTTGGCTTGCCCTCAAAATGTCAGCCGAGAATTATGGACAACCGCATTTACCTTTGCTCTCTTATGGCGGCGGAACACGATGTCAGAGGCTACGCAGAAGACAACTGCGAATTTCTGAAAAAGGTTAATATCGCGGAAATGCTAAATCCATGTGCAAGGGGATTTAGAGCATTAAAAATAAGTCCGAAACAATAAAAGTTTAAGGAGTTGAAGTCTTGGCATTTCAATTTTGGACACGCAATTCGTCAAGGACAAAGAGAATTCTCACGATTGTAGCTTTTTTCATCCTTTCGCTGATTGTAACTGTTGCAGGTGCATTAACTCCGCTTACCGCCGAAGAGGTAACTGAAATTACTGACGAAATGGAGAAAATGCGGGAGAACGTTTCAAGTGCCGGAGCATTTGGTGGAACAGCGTTTATTTTCGGGAACAATTTCATTTTGTGCCTTTCATTTTTCATACCCGTCGTTGGCCCATTTTTTGGATGCTACGTGCTATACAGCACGGGTGTTGTGATCGCTGCTGAAAGCATCAGTGTAAAAGTATCACCAATACTAAGTTTCCTTTTACTATTTATCTTCCCATTCACATGGCTTGAGTTTTTGGCATACTCCACAGCTCTCGCGCAAAGCATTTGGCTGACTTGGCGCATCATACAGCGTAAGGGAAGAAGAGAGCTTGTAAACACATGTATCATGATTTCCATATGTGCTGTAACGTTATTCGTGGCTGCAGTCATAGAAGTAGCGCTTATTCAAGCACTCGGCTCCCTAATTTAAAGCTCGTGATTTCTAGGCTTATGTCTAAGGCTTTTACACTGTGGGTTAATTCTCCAAGGCTTATTATGTCAACCTCTTTTGAGGCGAAATCCAGAACGTTTTCAACAGTTATTCCGCCGCTGGCTTCTATAAGGACTTTTCCGAAAAATCCAGCCTTTTTAAGAAGAATGACTGCTTCTTCTACTTGTTTAGGTGAAAAATTGTCCAACATGATTATGTCTGCTCCAGCCTTTGCCGCCGTCAGAACATCTTCGACGTTGGCCACTTCAACCTCAATTTTCTTGCTGAAAGAGACTTTTTCCTTAACCATTTTAACCGCCTTCTCAACGCTCCCCGCAATTGCTATATGATTATCCTTTATTAGAACCATGTCGTCTAAGTGAAGCCTATGGGGGTCACCGCCGCCTACGAGAACTGCCTTCTTATCAAAGTATAGCAGTCCAGGCGCAGTTTTCCTTGTGCAGGCGATTCTTGTTTTGTATCCAGCTTTTCGGATTTCTTCAACAATTTTCCTCGTGGCTGTGGCTATGCCGCTCATTCTGGAAATTACGTTCAGAAGGGTGCGTTCAACGGAAAGTATGGTTTTTGCGTCTCCAGAAATTTTAATTAAAACCTGTTTGGGCTTTATTTCGTCTCCATCTTTAACGTAAGCTTCAGATTTCAAGCCGAGACTTCTGAGAAGAGCATCGGCCTCCTCAATTCCAGCAGCAACACCCGCCTCTTTCGCTATAACTTCTGCCTCTGCTATGCCTCCTTCAGGAACTATCAGGGCGGAGGTTAAGTCTCCTTGCCCAAGGTCTTCGGCGAGAAAACGCTTAAGTTTCTCTTCCAAAATTTTCTTCGGCAAGAACATACGCTTACCATGTTCTCATCAAGAGAACACTTCTTATTTAATAGTTTTTGTTCCTCTCCAAAACTGTTAGGATAACTGAAATAAATATCGGCTGCGCTCTTTTGAATTATGCGTTTGATGCTTAGCTGCACTGAATTGGGGTTGGGGCATGTTTCACGGCTGATGCTTTTAGGAAAGAAGCTGGAAGAGAGGGAGCATGAACTGTTCTTCTTTTCTGGAGGAACAGCCTACAAGCTTCTAAAAAAGGAGTTTAAGAACGTTTACCATTGCACGCCTGTGGCTTGGTACGAGAACACGCGTGGAATAATTGTTTCAGCGTCGCTTTTGAACATTTTATTACCCCTCCCACATTCCAATGAAGGAAAAGGGAAGTTTGGGGTGAAAACTCCGAGTGGAATAGAAACGGTGCACCGCTACTATGACCTTAGAAGGAACATTCGAAAAATCAAGCCGCACCTGATTATTTCTGACGGTGACATGCATGCACTGCGCTTGGCGCATAGATGGAATTTTCCCTCAGTGTATATAACAAATGTTATTCGACCAAGCTATAGTTTCCCTTCTCTACTTATTCCAGGCGAAAGGTTTACTGAACGCTATGTAAAATTTTGTTCAAAAATAATTGTTCCAGACAACCCGATGCCATACACTGTTTGCGAATACAATTTAGGAAGCTTGGAGGATGTTGGAGTCAAAGACAAAGTTGAATTTGTGGGCAGCTTCATTGACATGACGCCCACAGAAGGATCAGAAGAGTATATTTTCGCTCCAATAAGCGGGCCTCTTGGAACAAAGGCCAAATTGAAACAAATCGTGATTCCAGTTTTAAGCGAACTGAAGACGAAAAGCATAGTAAGCCTAGGAGAACAAGGAAAGAAAATCTCAGCAAAAATTGGAAACTGCACCATACACACGTGGTTGTCTCCGCAAGAAAGACAGGAATGCATGGCAAACTCCAAACTTATAATTTTCAGCGGAGGGCACACCACATGCTTCGAAACCATAAAACATATAAAACCAAGCATTTGCATCCCAACACAGCCTGAGCAAAGGGCCAACGCCAAGAAAATGCAGGACATGAAATGTTCCATAATTGCGGAAAACAGAACACAACTGATGCAAGCAATCCATGAAATGGAGAACAAGATAGCGTTTTACAAGCGTAACGTGCAAAAGTTGAACCAATACTCAAACAAGTTTAAGGGTGTTGAAAAAGCAGTGGAAATTATTGAAGAAGCTGCGAATTTTTGATCACTATACAGAGAGAAGAGTTTTCCTTTTAACTTCGCCCTTTGGTTTTTCCTCTTCAAAAATTATGGCTTGAAACTTATAGACTTTTGTGCCGTTCATAAGCCAACAGTCTGGAGGCAAACCCGCCTTAAGGCAGCACTGGCATAGAAATTCCTCTTCATCCCAACCCCATTCCACAGGGACTTGAGGCAGAAGCAGCCCCTTATAAAATCCCCTTTCAACAATTAACCCGTCTTCACCCACTTTAATTTTTGAGGGGTACTCGCTTGGCTTTTCCACACTTACAAGCTGCGGTGGAGTAAGAACGCTAACCTCAAAAACCACATGGTCCAGTTCGCCTAAGGAAAGCGGATAAAAACGCGGGTCTTGGGTTGCAGAACTTATGGCAGAATCTATAACCGCTTGAACCAGAGGGGTTGATGGGTAGGGATAACCAATGCATCCCCGCAGTTCTTTTTCGCCGCTTTCAATGCTGTTTATTGTGACGAAGACTCCGCAAGGTTGCATTAACTTTTCTGGGATACTTTCAGGCATGCTTATGCGTTTTCTATTTTTCAAGTATTCCTCCACTGCGTTGCGTGCAAGCTTAACGAGAATTTTTCCTTCCTCTAAGCTTAAATCGAATGACAAGTGTGTCTGGTCTCCGCTTGACTGTTTACCCAATTTAGCCTTTAGAATTTTATTGATTCTTCGCGAGCTCCATCCTTCGTTAAGAATAGGAAGTCGATGCCGTCTCCGCTCATGATGTCCCTGCTTATGGCGGATTTTATTGCTCTGACAACTAGTCCCCTCCCATCTTCCATGCTTAAGCCTTCCTTATAACCTTCTTCAAGGACTCCCATGGCAATTTCCGTTCCAGAACCCACAACAGCAAACTTATCAGGGATCACTGAGCCCAAGACGTCCAGCACATAAAGAGATGCGCCTTCGTCGTCTATTCCTCCAACGATTGTTTGGGTTATCAGCGGCGCCAGTCTGCGGGCGAAAAGCAGATTTGACATCAGTTTGGCCGCTGATCTAACAGAAATGGGTCTGCCCACATCCATGCTATACAAATTCGCGTAAGCTTCCACTTCTCTTACCAGAATCTGCATGTCGGAAACAAGCCCAGCACACGCTGCGCCGATATGCTCTGTTATCTTGAAAACTTTCTTTCCGCCTCTGCTAACAACCAAGTACCCATAAGAAACACGTTTCTCAGAGGCCAGGATAACCCCGTCCCTGCACACTATGCCAACAGTGGTTGCGCCTGGAACCCATAGGTACTGGGGCATTTGTCCCTCTTTTTCCATGCTTCTCACCTTTCACGTGGATATGCGTTCACAACCTATTAAACTTAATGATTTTCCAACTTAAGCCATAGCTGTTCACATCTGTTCCATTCAGTATTTTTCCATGGACATAGAGCTAAATAACCAATGACTCAGTAATACTCTTGAAAAGGCGGGGCGGGATGCTAACTCTTTATGCCAAAAACCTGGAGGGCGTCTGGTTTGGAGTTGCTTGCGATGGCGAAAGCATTTTTGCCACAGCGTTCGCGTTTAACAAAAGTCAGGTTTTGCACAATTTGTTGCGAAGCATTCCTTTTAATATTCCTTTTCAGCATTCGCAAGAGGTTTCCAGTTTCGCTGAGCAAGTGATAACCTTGCTTAGAGACATTTACTGTGGAAGGGATGCCTCTTACAAATTTTCCCTCGCCACGGAGCACTTGTCGGGCTATGCAAAAAACGTCCTTAAAGTTGTCGCTTCAATTCCCATTGGTTATTTGGCTTCATATGGTTCTGTTGCGAAGGTGGCTGGCGGAAGCCCTAGAGCTGTGGGCCGCGTTATGGCTTCTAATCCGTTTCCCTTAATTGTCCCATGCCACAGAGTTGTGGCTTCCAATTTTTCTTTAGGCGGATACGGCGGAGGCTTGCAAGTTAAGCTAGAAATCTTAAGCCGCGAGAGAAGAGGATACACCGCTGAACAAAATATTTCAGTAAACGGGGGGAAATTGCATGTTTTTCCCGTGGAAAGTTTGTTATTTAGGCAAAAAGGGAGGCAATAGTGCCTTTCAAACGCAAATGATAAAAGCAAGATGCTTAAACCTCAAAAGAGGATGGTTCCATGGTTAAACGTGGGCTTTTCGTTGGAAGGTTTCAACCCTTTCATCTGGGACATCTAAGCGTAGTAAAAGAGGTTTTAAAGGAAGTTGACGAGCTGATAATCGTTGTTGGCAGCGCCCAGTACAGCCACCGTGTTGGTAACCCCTTTACGACAGGTGAAAGAATTGTTATGATTCGGAAAGCCTTAGACGAGGCTGGAATAGATTATCGGCGTATATGGATTGTGCCTGTCCCAGACATACACATACATATGGTTTGGGTTTCCGCCGTTGAGGGGTATACTCCACGCTTTGACGTTGTATACTCCAATGAGCCGCTTACTAGAAGACTTTTCATAGAAGCCGGATACGAGGTTAAGTCCATCCGTTTCCATAAGCGGAAGGTTTACTCTGCAACCGAAATTAGGAAGCGAATGCTAAAAGGAGAAAACTGGGAGGAACTTGTGCCAAAAAGCGTGGCTGAATTTATAAAGGAGATAGGCGGTGTTGAAAGGCTAAAAGACCTTACAAAGAGCGATAAAGTTTAACCTTGTCTCCAGCTTTTACCTTAAAAGTTTCCGCAGCGTTCCCTTGGTTTATGGATATTTCCAAAAAATCATGGCTTCCTATAATAGCCAGCGGCTTTTGCGCTTCCACTTCTGCATAAGCCCTGCAAAGTTTAAGACTTAATGTGGTTTTCTTAAGTTTGATGTTGATGGTATCCTTGGCGCCCGCCAATTTAAGCTCTTTTTCTGTAAAGTTTGTGATTATATTTCCAAAGTCATCGATGTGTATAACCTCGCCTACTTGTGCGTTGCCTTTTTTAGCTATTTTTGTGAATTTTGGCATCATAATTTTGCGGATTTCGCGTCCAAATTCTGATGGTGGAACCCCCTTAGAGAGAAAAGCCGCGGCTGGGGCGAATATGTCTCTTCCATGAAATGTGGCGGATATTTTCGGAAGCATAAATTTCGGGTTTGCAATTTCATAAACATGTTTTATGCCTTGCTTGTTTGCCGCCAAAGCCAGAACGCCGTTGTCCGGTCCGATGAAAAACCCATTCTTGGTCTCTATTAAGATTGGTTTGCGTTTTGTTCCAACACCCGGGTCTACAACTGCCACGTGAATTGTACCTTCTGGAAAGTACGGTGTCGCTGCAGCCAAAACATACGCGCCCATTCTTATGTTGAATTTTTCTACTTGGTGGCTTATGTCAACTATTTTGGCTTCTGGATTTATTTTAAAAATAACGGCTTTCATTTCGGCGACGTAAGGGTCAGCCAACCCAAAATCTGTAGTCAAAGTTATTAACGGATTCAACATGACGCTGTTTCCATCATTGTTTCATTCTTGGTGATTCTGTTCAGCAGCGATGGCGTTCTGCAGGTAAGCATTTGTCACTTCTTCCAATAATTTTTCTTCTTTTTTACGTCTTTTTCTAGCGCGAAAATCGATTATAAGCATTAGAACATAAGGCACGGAGAGATAAGCTATTGCAAGGAAAGGATTGTTGAGTAAAACAACTAAGCGTAGGATTTGGTTGATTGGCACACCTTCATAGGCTGCTAAGACATCGTAGGCTATGAAAGCCAGAAAGGTTAAGGTCAAGCAAACAAAGAACTGAATGAGAACACTTCTTTCTTTTCCTAGAATGACTGATGGAATAGCGGATGAGAGGACAAAGACCCATGCGAATGCGGATATGAAGACTATCATGTCTACTCTGGAAGTTAGCCAAGCGCCCACGGAAGGCCAAAACATGTGAATGTAAGTAACAAGTGTTGTGACTGCGGCCTGAGTGAACATTTGATAGCTTATCATTAAGGCCCAAGCAACCGAAACATACAGCGGAGTTTGCCAAGCTGCTTTTCCCAAACCCGTCACTTCAAAATGTTATAATTGCTATCTTCTGTCTTAAATTTTGCGATATTATCCAACTTATTTACAAACCGTTGCTTTCGGGTTTGCAACATTTGCCTCGATAGTACGTAAAGCCTCACAGAATCATCCGCCGTGCAAAACTGGGACAAAGACAACCTCGTCTCCGTCTTTCAGCATGGTTTCCAAACCATCTAGGATGCTTATCTCCCTTCCGTTAACAATTATCAGACTGTTTGGCCTCGGGTCTCCAAGTTCTTGGTCGATTAACGCCCTCCTCAACGCTGGCAGCTCTTCAATTATTTTCTTTACGGCTTCCCTTAAAGGGACGGGAGTTTCAAATTTTAGGGTTATTTTGCTCTTTCCTGATATGTTGCGGAGACTGCCAAGGAACTTAACGGTTACAACCATTTTCCATCAACTCTTTTCACATGTTATAAAACCACCATGACAGAGATGTCGTTAACGTTTGTGCCAGTTGAACCAGTAAAAATGAGATCGTCCAGTTTTGAAAAGAAGTTGTAAGAATTGTTTTTGGCTAGGTATTCCTCAGCGTTCAGTCCCATCTTCTCAGCTTTGGCTAGGGTTTTCCCATCAACTAATGCTCCAGCAGCGTCCGTCGGTCCATCCACACCATCAGTGCTGAAAGAAGCAACAACAACTCCATCGAGGCCGCTGATCTTTAACGCGGCTGCTAAGGTTATTTCTTGGTTTCTTCCGCCTAAGCCGTCTCCGACAACGGTGACCGTTGTTTCTCCGCCAGCCACTATACCCGCTGGTTTTGGAACAGGATTTCCAGACGCGGCGACCTCCCGCGCCACTGAAGCCAGCACTGTCCCAGCGTGTCTTGCTTCGCCTTCGAGAACCGCAGTTAGCAGAAGCGTGTTTAGTCCTTCAGACTTTAAGGCTTCACATGCAGCTAAGCTTGCAAACCTATTGTTTCCGACAACCACGTTAAAGACTTTCTTAAAGGCTTCATCTCCAGCTTTAGGAGTTTCAGGAATAAGACCCCTTTCCCCGTTAGATAAGACTTTTCGGACCGACTCAGGAGCCTTTTCCCATAAGCCATACTTTTTTAAAACTTTCACTGCATCTTTGAAGGTTGTTGAGTCTGGAACAGTTGGGCCTGAAGCGATGAAGTCCAAGGAGTCGCCTAAAACATCTGAAAGGATTAGGTTTAGGATTGTTGCTGGAAAAGCCTTTTTCGCAAGCCAGCCGCCCTTAAACTCTGAAATGTGCTTTCGAACAGTGTTTATTTCGTTTATGGTTGCGCCGCTTTTAAGGAGGTCCTCGGTGATTTTACTCTTGTCGGCTATGGTGATTTCGCCGCGGGGCAAGGGCATGAGGCTTGAACCTCCGCCTGAAATCAAACATATTATAAGGTCTTCTTCGCCCGCCTTCTCTGCAATTTCTAGCATACGTTTGGTTCCTTCGACGCCGGACTCGTCTGGAACCGGGTGGCTTGCCTCATGAAGCCTAATAATGCCTGTTTTATGCTTGCTTCCTCTAGGAACGTTTACAACGCCGAAAGTTATGCGCTTACCGATTATTTCCTCTAGGGCTTCAGCCATGGAACCACCGGCTTTTCCTCCGCCTATAACGTATATGTTTTTGAATTTTTTAAGGTCAAAGGAGTAACCATTCGCGTGGAGAACGGAATTCCTTAGCGAGATTTTTTGCTTTATTATCCTTTTAGGATCTGCTGCTTTCATAGCAGTTTCTAAGCTTTTTAATGCTAAAGCTCTGGCTTTACGGTCAAGCGGAGTTTCACCATTCTCAATAAGCTGCTCTATATTTCTTATCATCGGTACACCTTTTTATGACGTTTCGAAAGGGAAGCGCATAAATGTAAGAATTAGAACCTTAATAAAGTATTTCGCAAACCATTGCTAAGGTGAACAGTATATGCCGAAGCCCAAAGTGTACGTGACACGTGAGCTTCCCGGAAGAAGCCTGGAAATAATGAGGAAATACTTCGATGTTGAGGTTTGGCCTGAATACGGCCCGCCTCCGAAACAGCATATAATAGAGAAGGCTAGAGGCGTGGACGCTTTAGCCACGCTTTTAACAGACAAGATTGACGCTGAAGTTTTTGACGCTGCGCCAAAATTGAAAATTGTCTCCCAGATGGCTGTGGGCTACGACAACATAGACGTTAACGAAGCTACAAAAAGAGGCATATATGTGACAAACACTCCAGGGGTGTTAACTGAAACCACGGCGGATTTAGCTTGGGCCTTGTTGATGGCCGTTGCAAGGCGCATTGTTGAGGCGGACAAGTATGTCCGAACTGGGCAATGGAAAGTGAGTTGGCATCCAAGCATGCTTTTGGGCAAAGATGTTCACGGCGCAACAATAGGCATCGTTGGAGCGGGCAGGATAGGCACAGCCGTGGCAAGAAGAGCCAAATGCTTCAACATGAAAATTCTATACTACGATGTTGTGCCCATGCCGCCTGAGGTGGAGAAAGAAGTCGGCGCAAAACGTGTGGATTTGGAGACTCTCCTCAAAGAATCAGACTTTGTAAGCATTCACGTTCCGCTGACAAAAGAAACCTACCACATGATCAACGAGGAAAGACTCAGACTCATGAAGAAAACCGCCTACATAATTAACAACGCAAGAGGCCCTATTATAGATGAGAAAGCACTTTACAAAGCCCTAAAAGAAGGCTGGATCGCAGGCGCAGCCCTAGACGTTTTTGAGCAGGAGCCTACACCCGTTGATAATCCGCTGCTTAAGCTTGAAAACGTCGTAGTCGCCCCCCACATAGGAAGCGCAAGCCGTGAAACTCGATCCAGAATGGCTGAAATGGTAGCGGAAAACCTGGTTGCCTTCTTCCATGGAAAAGTGCCACCGAATCTTGTTAACTCTGAAGTTTTAAAAGTTCGGCCGCTAACTAAGTTAATTTAGGCTATGGGAAACATTAAAAAGTGTAAGGGTTAAATACAACTTTTTTTACATTTTTTCGGTTTCGAAATGTAGGTGATTTGAGTGGCATCCATACTCGCGGAAAGAATGAAAAACCTTGGAACGGAGACAGCCTTCGAAGTGCTTGCAAAAGCGAAGGCCCTTGAGAGACAGGGTAAAAATATTTTGCACTTGGAGATTGGTGAGCCAGACTTTGACACGCCTAAGCATATAAAGGACGCGGCGGTGAAGGCCCTTTACGCAGGCTACACTCATTACGTTCCAGCGGCGGGCATCCAAGAATTGAGAGAAGCTATAGCTGAAGATGTTGCAAAGAGCAGAAACATTGAGGTTGACCCCGAAGAGGTTGTTGTGACGCCTGGCGCCAAACCAATAATGTTCTTCGCTATACTTGCATGCGTAAACCCAGGCGAGGAAGTATTATATCCGAATCCAGGATTTCCAATATACGAGTCTGTGATAAACTTTGTCGGAGCCAAACCAGTGCCGGTGCCCCTCAAAGAAGATAACGACTTTGGAATAGACCACGAATACGTTAAGGAGCACGTAACGAAAAAGACGAAGATGATAATCATAAATTCGCCGGGAAACCCCGCTGGCAACGTTTTAACGAAGGACGACTTGAAACTGATAGCTGACTGCGTTGCTGACAGAGACGACGTTTTAGTGCTTTCAGACGAAATTTACAATAGAATAATTTATGAAGGGGAGCATGAAAGCATCGCCTCGCTTCCAGGTATGAAAGAGAAAACCATAATTTTGGATGGCTTTTCAAAAACCTACGCCATGACAGGCTGGAGACTCGGCTACGGCGTCATGCGAAAAGACCTGGCTCAAAAAATAACTCAGCTGATGATAAACTCAAACTCATGCACATGCGCCTTCGTCCAAATGGCAGGCATCGAAGCCCTAAAAGGTCCGCAAGACAGTATTGGAAAAATGGTTGAAGAATTCAGAAAGAGACGGGAAGTCATAGTTTCAGGCTTGAACAAGCTTAAAGGAGTAACATGTAAAAAACCTCGCGGAGCCTTCTACGTATTTCCGAATATAACAAGAACAGGAATGAAGTCCCAAGAGCTCTCCGATTACATGCTTAACAAGGCGGGCGTTGCAGTCTTACCTGGAACAGCCTTTGGAGCCTATGGTGAAGGATACCTACGCCTATCATTTGCGACCTCCGTTGAAAACATTAAGAAAGCCTTAGACCGAATGTCTGAGGCTCTAGAAAAATTATAGTTTTTAATCTTCTACTTTTTCCCCTATTAAAGTTTCAACTATTTCTGAGGCTATTTGTATTAGGTTGTCTGCCTGTTTTATGGCTTTTTCCTCGTCCACCTCTTCTAGCTGTGTTAGCTGTTGCAGTGTTCCTTCAATTTCAACTAAACACTTCAATACGGGATCGCTTCCAATCCGCATATTTTCTACAGCTTCCCTTACAACTATCTCTATGAAGGCTGGTTCTCCTAGGCTGTAGTATACGGCGTTCCTAGCCTTTCTTATGGCTTCCAAGATCAGGCTTGAAGCCATGTAGGGCATTTTTCTCGCAGCTTCAAGTTCAGCCTTTGCTTCCCGCAGATACCGCAAAGCCCATCCTCGTCTATACTGGTCCATCATGATTTTGGGTCTCCGTGTTTTCTAAAATAATAAAGGGTAATCTAATAAATTTACCCGCTTTCTGAGCCCTCACTAGCAGTTGGCGTTTGCATGCCACCATAAATATGGGTGATGTATCCGGCAATTTGGTTTCGCACTTTGGTTGTCGCTCCCTGCAACAACGTGGAAACTGCATGTTTATTCTCTTCAAATTTGCTGGAGAATTTGTTAGGAAAACGCCTAATGAGTTCTTCGGCTAAACGCTTAATGTGTTCTGTTCGAACATTTCCCAAACTTCAACGTCCCCCAAGCAGACTTAACATTTCTACGTTTCACCGTTAAATGGGTAAAGTGAACAAATCATAAAACAGCAAGGCTAATTTAACTTTACGCGTCCGCACCTTAAACTGACATCACAAACTTATCCTTTTAACTCAAATTCAACTTTAATTGGAAAAAATCTTCAAAGTTTTTTATTATCTGCTCAGCAACGTCAGCCACATTCACCTGTTTTATCTCCGCTACAGCCTTAACAACTATTGGAATAAAAGCAGGGGTCGTTGTTTTGCCGTTAAAGGGGCCTTTAAAATAGCGCACTGGCCCATCGGTTTCTGTTAAAAGATTTGTTAAAGGTATTCTTTTAATAACATCGCGTATGCCGTTGGAATATGCTGCTGGCGGCCCCTCGCTGATGTAGTATCCCTTCTCCACAACTTTAGGCAATATGCTTATAGGGTTGCTGAACCAGTGCAACAAGACCTTTTTAAGGCGGTATGATGGAAGCATCTCAACGATTTTCGAGGTTGTTCCACGGGAGTGAATTATGACTGGCAAATCCAGCTTCTCAGCTAAACGTAACATTTCATCAAAAACCATAAGCTGTTTGTTCCATATTTTCTCATATTTGTAATCTAGTCCAACTTCTCCAATAGCCACTAAAGCATTATTCCTTTGCTGTTTTAGGATAAGCTGGCATGTTTCATGAATTTGGTCTTCAGTTAGGGCGTTTACACTCCACGGGTGAACCCCTAAAGCAGCGTAAACTGTTCCTGCGTATTTTTCAGCCAGTTCCAGACTTCCAAGGCTTGTTTCCAAATCCATGGAATTAGAAATCAAAGCGATAACATTGCATTTTTTAGCTTCAAAAACAATTTCATCAACCTTTTCACTATATTCTTCGTCTGAAAGATGTATGTGCACGTCGACGTAGTTCAAAGGCTTCATTTTGGCATCACTTTTGAACATAAAACTACAGATTTAGACACTTTTATAATTTCCTTTATTGTCTGAAGAAAACTAGGCTTGAGCGTAAAATTTTGTGAAAAAATGCAATAAACGTTAAATATTGCTTTAAATACAAAAAGAAGCTACGGAGGAGTCTTTATGGCAGATTTAGAGTTAGCTATTGCTCCCATGCACAGGCTATGCAAAAAAGCTGGAGCTGACAGAGTGAGTGAAGCAGCTGCAAAGGAGTTAGCCAAAGCGTTAGAGGAGATAGGTATAAAGATAGCTAAGGAAGCCCTCGACTTTGCAATGCATACTGGAAGAAAGACTATAAAAGCTGAAGATATCGAAATTGCAGCTCGAAAAGTTATGGGCAGATAAGCCTTTCAACCCCTTCTTTCTTTTTGTACCTTAGTTTTGGATAAGTAACGCATATAAGTGGGGTAACGAGAAGAATAACCGCAGTAAAACTTTCCGGAGATGCCTGTTATGGGTGGAAAGAAAAAGCTAAGCTTAAAGCAGATGGAACGCATGCAAATGAGGAAGGATGAGGAAGAGAGAAAGAAGAAGGAAAAAGACAAGTCAGGGGCGAAGGAGAAAAAGCTGACAGGGATCCTTGCTCTAGACGTCAGGGATGAAAAAATGGTGGAAGATTTGAAGAAAATGCGTGTTCTAACACCCTATACGGTGGCATCTCGCTTCAACATACGCATAAGCGCAGCAAAAGATTTGCTGGAAAAACTGGAAGGCAGCGGGGTGGTTCAACTGGTCTCAGGAAACCACAACATTAAGATTTACAAGGCAGCAGATTAAATTACTTCGCCGTATTGCCTTCCAAATATTTATGCGTGCTTCACCACCAGAGGTTAAGGTTCAATTGAAATTTCCAAACAGAATATATACAGCCGATGAAGTTAAGGAAGCTCAAGAGCTGGTGAAGAAAGGTTATAGGCATCGTCTAAGGGTCAAAGGAAGCCTTGATTTTAAGCAGAAGGTGAAAGCTGCGCTTAAACTTGTCAAGACAGCTGGCTACCATGATTTTTTGAGAACATACATTAAAGAAATAGTGGAGATTGATGGGTTAACACAGCTCCGCGAATCTGAAGCTAGCATTTGGGCAAACAAATACGCTGTGCAGAATCCTGTGGACTCAGCAAGCCTCTTCATACAAAAGGCAAACCACATGAAGGAATATCTTGAAGGCCAATTGTACTATGGCGGTGAAGCTGAAAGGCGTTCGGTAGAGAAACGCATAGAATTCCTTGAGACATTAAAAAGAAAAAGCCGAAAGAAAGAGGTAAAAGAAGAGTGTGAAAAGCTTTTAAGAAGCTGGAGCGAAAGCGCATTCCTATAACTTTTCAACTTTAATTCTTGTTCCACTTTTAACCTTGCTGAAGAGTTCAAGATTTTTGGTTACCTTTCCCAGAACGTTCACTGGACTGTAGGGCTGAGACTCTCCATAAAATATGCAGAGGGCGCTTCCCATAGGCCAGAAAGCTATGGTTCCCTTTTCAACAACGCTTTTCGCCTTTTCATCGCCCATCCGCACGGGTATCTCAAAGTAGACCTCCTCCTTCCAGAGGGCAGCTCTTCCCTCAAAGGGAAGTTTCCTAACAATGATGTCCACTGTTCTTGGGGCTAAATGGCGGATAAATTCCCCCTCAGCTTCACCTAAACCTTCAATCATAAATTTTATTTTTATTCGAGAAATCTCAGTTTCTTCATTTCCCATTTTTTCTCATCCCTTTGAGGAAATCCTCTAGAACCTGCTCTAGAGATAATGGCTCTAATACTTTAAGCTCGTATTTTACTCTTACTGCTGTTTTGTCGATTGCCATGACTCTTCTCAAGTCCACAGGGGTTCCTATCACCACAACATCACAAGGCGTGCGAGTGATTGTTTCCTTAAGTTCGGCTATTTGTCTCCCACCGTAACCCACCGCTGGGAGAACATTTCCTAAATGGGGATATTTCTCATAAGTTTCTTTTATTGAACCCACGGCATACGGTCTAGGGTCGACTAGCTCGCTTGCCCCAAGCTGTTTTGTTATAATTGTCGCCGCCCCATAGGACATGTTACCATGCGTCAATGTGGGTCCATCCTCAATCACCAGAACACGTTTTCCCATGATTAAATCTGGCCTGTCAACCGTTATAGGCGATGCCGCCTCCAGGATCACGGCGTCTGGGTTAACCATTTTAATGTTCTCTTTGACTTTGTCCACATTTTGGGGATCTGCTGTATCAACCTTGTTTATTATCACCACGTTCGCCATTCTCAGATTAGCCTCGCCGGGATGATATGAGACTTCGTGTCCCGCTCTATGGGGGTCGGCTACGACTATGTGTAGGTCTGGCCTGTAGAAGGGTAAGTCGTTGTTTCCTCCATCCCACACAATCACGTCCGCTTCTTTCTCCGCCTCTCTTAATATTTTTTCATAATCCACTCCCGCGTAAACCACCACTCCATTGTCTATGTGGTGTTCATATTCCTCTCTTTCCTCAACTGTGCAGTTGTACTTGTCAAGGTCTTCGTAGGAGGCGAAACGTTGGCAAATCTGCTTTTTTAAGTCTCCATAGGGCATGGGATGCCTAACGACAACAATTTTTAAACCTTTATTTTTCAAAATTTTTGCAACTTGACGGGAGGTTTGGCTTTTTCCGGAGCCTGTCCTAACAGCGCCTACTGAAATTACTGGAACCTTAGCCTTCAGCATTGTCGTTTTAGGGCCCATTAACCTGAAGTCAGCGCCATTCGCCAAAACCAAGGAGGCTTTGTGCATGACATATTCGTGGGAAACATCACTGTAGGCGAAAACCACCTGGTCCACGTCATACTCCCTTATCAGCCTGCCTAAATCCTCTTCCGGATAAATTGGTATGCCATTTGGGTAGTTCTTGCCTGCAAGTTCTGGAGGATAAATTCTCCCTTCAATTCCGGGAACCTGCGTGGCTGTAAAGGCAACAACCTCGTAGGCGTCATTATTTCTAAAGTAAACGTTAAAATTGTGAAAGTCTCTTCCAGCAGCACCCATTATGATAACTTTTAATCTTTGCATAGTTAGGTTTCCCCAAAACCTTCTTGGTCATGCCGAGGAGTTCAATACTGCGAAGCATTGTATAAAAACCTAGCGTGGCATCTACTTTCATTTTATATATTGCAGAACAGTTTCGCCTATGAAATCTATTTGCTCAAGGGTTACGCTTGGATGAACTGGCAGCGAAAAAACCTGCTCTGAAGCTTTCTCTGTTTCCGGGAGTTTAAACTTCCCAAATTTTCGGTAGTATGGCATAAGGTGGATGGGATAAGCATAGTATACTTCAGCGCCTATACCTTTATCCCTCAACTTCTGGACAACAACGTCTCTTTTCTTCCTCTTCGCATCCTTTAGTCTAACGGTGTAAAGATACCAGCTGTTTCTGCAGTCTCTTGGCTCCGTGGGCAGCCGCAGATTTTTCACCTCTCTAAGTTTTACAGTTAGTCTTTCCGCGTTTTCTCGCCTTTTCGCCAAAAAGTTAGGCAGTTTGGCTAGTTGCACGCAGCCTATTGCGGCTTGGATTTCTGGCATGCGGTAATTATGCCCCAAAAGAATAGACTTGTATTTCTCTTTCTCCCCGTGGCTTCTTAGAAGCTTAAACTTTTCAGCCATTTCCGCATCGTTTGTTGTTATCATGCCTCCTTCGCCTGTGGTCATGTTCTTACTTGCATAGAAGCTCCAGCACGCAACATCTGCGTAGGCGCCGACTGGTTTTCCATTGTAAACTGCGCCGTGAGCTTGAGCCGCATCCTCGATAACCCTTAACCCGTGTTTGTCTGCTATTTCTCGGATGGGTTTTAGGTCGGCTGGCGAGCCGTAAAGGTCAACAGCGATTACAGCCTTAGTCTTTTTCGTTACGGCTTTTCCAATTTTTTCTGGAGAAATGTTGTAAGTTTCAGCGTCTATATCCACGAATATGGGTTTGGCTCCAGCCATTACAACGGCTTCTGCTGTTGCTACAAAAGTGAAGCTTGGAAGAATAACCTCGTCGCCGGGCTCTACTCCAGCACCCACAACCGCCATATGCAAGGCGGCTGTTCCGCTGTTAACGGCTAAGGCGTATTTTGCCTTAACAAACTTTGCAAAATCTTCTTCAAACTTTTTAACCATTGGGCCTTCGCCAAGCCCGTGCGTAAGCACACCGCTCCTTAAAACTTCGGCAACAGCCTCAATTTCTTCCTCCCCAACTTGTGGGGCATTAATTGGAATCATTTGGCGCTTTCCAACCACTTAGACAATCATAAGCTGTTTGTGCAACCTGCATATTAAATCATTTTGCCACTAACAACGCGCTATTCAACGGGCATTTCGCGTTCAATTTTGTAGTCGATTATAACCTTTATTCGGCGCTTGCGGAGTTCATCGTCTAGGCTTGGATCGCCGGTGTCAACCCTTAAACTTTTCAAGTTTTCCAGTTTGCTTTTTGTGGCAGCCACGATTATATTTTCTAGGCCTGCTTGCCGAAGGACTTTTGGGCTTATCTGCTGATTTCCCCTTCCAAAAATAAATCCTTGTCCGCCTATGGGCGTAACTATAATTTGCGCTTTTTTGCCGCGGATGTGCTCCAGAATCTGTTTTTCGTTTGCATCTTTGACTATTATTTTCTTGTTGCAGAATAGGTCAACTCCCAAAAGCGTTTTTTCCGCGTCTAAAAGGTCTGCTATGGTTCGGGTTGTGGTTCCAGGGCCCATGATGTAGATTACATCTGGCTGCATGTTTTCAATTATGTAGATTGCTATGGCGGCTTGGTTGCGCAGTTCGCTTTCTGTTGTTGGGCTTGCCATTTTAGCGCCTTGAATCAGCAGCGGCTCGTAGGGAACCAGCATATACCCATACAGCTCTGCGGACACCCGCCCCTTCCTAAAAGCTTCCTCATCCACATCCATAACCTCCGCCTCTTTCAGGGGCAACCCCTCAAAAAGGAAAGCTGCAACGATTTTTGCCGCTGCTTTAGGGTTAACTGCGAACACGGCGCTGTGCATTTTTACTCCTGTTGGAACGCCTAATACGGGTAGACTGGTGTCAACCGCATTGAATATGTCGCGGGCTGTTCCATCCCCGCCGCAGAAAACAATGATGTCTGCGCCTATTTCTTTGATTTCTCCTGCAATTTTTACCGTGTCTTCAGCACTTGTTTCCCTTTTACGTTCACCAA
The DNA here is from genome assembly GCA_038850545.1 of Bathyarchaeia archaeon. GTDB lineage: Archaea > Thermoproteota > Bathyarchaeia > Bathyarchaeales > Bathycorpusculaceae > JAWCLS01. The sequence continues at coordinate 33,418 of JAWCLS010000001.1, read as the reverse complement.
GAACCTCGCATGAGAAGCCACAGCTTTTGGCTTCGTTCTCCCCCATGCTTCCAGCTCCAACAATGAGCCTTATCTTCTCCTTAAGGGGTTTCAGTTCAGATAGGAAAGACTTCGCCCTAGCTGGTGCTATGGGTTTAGCCCCGAGTGCCACAGCTTTTTCTAAAATCGCTTTCCCATCAGTGCCTTTAAGTCCAACAGCTCCTCCCATACCTGCTATTGGATTAACAATAAAGCCTACATTCTTTGCCGAATTTTTATTCCTAATCAACCCTTCACTCAGCTTCCTTTCGCCAAATTTTAAATCAGCTCTCTACCTACTCGGTTAAATCACTTAATAAAAATTAGTAGTGGTTTAAAGATATGAAAAATGGAGGAAAAGTGAGGTTTTTATCCTATGTATTTCTTTTTAACTTCGTCCAGCCATGGATAGAGTTTCCTAAGTTTCTTCATAGCTTCTTCAACTTTTTCCGTTGGATATTCGTATGGTGGCAGTTTGCCGCTAAAGTAGTCAGAGTAGGCTTGCATGTCAAAGTAGCCGTGGCCGCACAGCAAGAACAGGATAGTTTTTTCTTCGCCAGTTTTTTTGCATCTTAAGGCTTCATCAATCGCCGCCTTTATGGCGTGGGCTGGTTCTGGTGCTGGTATTATGCCCTCAGTTTGAATGAAAAGTTTTGCGGCGTCGAAAACTTCAACTTGATTGTAAGCCACTGTTTCCAGTTGTTTTTCCGAAGCGAGCAAGCTTATTGTTGGGGCTATCCCGTGATAGCGTAAGCCTCCAGCGTGAATTGGAGGCGGTATATAATCGTGGCCTAAGGTGTGCATTGGAACCAGAGGCGTTATCCTTGCCGTGTCCCCATGGTCATACGTATATTCGCCTTTTGTGACTGATGGACACGCGGTGGGTTCCACTGCTACAAATCGCGTGTTCTTCGGTGCTTTTTTGGAAACTTTGTCGTAATAGAAAGGCCAGAATATTCCTGAAAAGCTGCTTCCCCCACCTATACATCCAAATATGACATCTGGGTAGTCTCCAGCTAATTCAAGCTGTTTTTTCGCTTCTAACCCAACCACTGTTTGGTGCAGTAAAACGTGGTTGAAAACGCTGCCTATCCCGTAATTGGCGTCTTCGTGGGTGAGCGCGTCTTCAACAGCCTCGCTTATGGCTATACCCAAACTGCCTGGATTGTTAGGATCTTCTTTCAGAATTTTTCTGCCAGTTTCGGTGTGTTCGCTTGGGCTTGCGTAGACATCCGCTCCATAAGACTCCATCATAATTCTTCTGTAGGGCTTCTGCTGATAACTCACTTTTACCATGTAAACTGTGCATTTCAACCCGAACATCATGCAGCCAAAAGCTAAGGCGGAACCCCACTGGCCAGCTCCAGTTTCTGTCGCTAGCCTCTGAATGCCCTCTTTCATGTTGTAGTAGGCTTGGGCGACAGCTGTGTTGGGCTTGTGGCTTCCAGGTGGGCTAGCTCCCTCGTACTTATAGTAAATTTTGGCAGGGGTATTCAATGCTTTTTCAAGTCTGACAGCCCTAAAAAGCGGGGTAGGCCTCCAAAGTTTGTAAACCTCCCTCACTTCTTCAGGTATATCTATCCACCGGTCTTTGCTGAATTCTTGAGCTAGGATCGCCTTTGGGAATATTTTTGGGGCTACTCCACCTCCAGGCGCCCTTGTATCTGGTTCTATGAATGGCGGAAGCGGTTTTGGCAGATCTGGCAGTATGCAGTACCATTGTTTGGGAATTTCTTCTTCGTCCAAAATTATCTTTGCTGATGGCACATGTTTCACCCCTAAATTGTGTTGACAAAAGAACTTACATGTTATATTTAAGTCTTTTGAGTACAATTTCGTACATAACATAGATGAAATGATCACTTTAAATTTCCAAGGGGAATATTTACCGGCTTTTGTATTCTGGATATGTGAGCTATCTCTTTAGAAAAAATGATGTAGTGCCATGTGGATTTTGGTGGAAGCGGTTCACCCCTTAAGGCAGCGTCAATGACTTTACGCTTTGGATATTCTTCGCCGTTTTCTGCTGTTTTTACGCCGATTTTGGGAGACTGGTAGTCAACGAAGACTACGGGTATTTTTGAGCATCCAAGAGCCTTCAGAGCGTCTATTCGGTGGTGTCCGTCAAGAACTACGTTAGTGTTAACATCCACCACTATGGGCTTTTTCAGAATTCCATCAGACTCGATTTCAGCCTTAAGATCAGCAAGCCGTTGCGCATCGGTTTTTTCATGAGATTTCAAGAGGAACATGTCAACTATGCGAATTTCGATGTAATAATCCCCTTTTTCTTCTTTAGCATCATACCTGTATATTTTTGTAAACTCCGTTAAGTTGTAATTATTCGTCAATGATTTATTTTGATCCTCCATGTACATTTTTGTCGCTAGCATTTTGATTGAATAAACATATTTATACTTTGTTGCACAAAAAAGTACATTAGGAGACGCTGAAACATGTGGAATACTATAAAAAAGCATTTGGAAAACCATCCTGAAAGGCTGAAGGTGGCGCGCATTCTTGTAGAAAATGGGTTAAGCGTAAGAAACGGAAAAGTTTACCTTAACGAAATTGAAATTCCGCCAGTGCGCATTGCACGGGTTGCAGGCGTTGACAGGCGAACAGTTAACGAAACAATAAAAACCATCGGGGCTAACCGCGAGCTACGCTTAATATTTGAAGGTTTAAGGTCTGCAGGCTATTCCCTTAAAGAGACTGCAAGACACTTGGACTTCGGGGTTGTTGAGATAACCCCAGTTGACGCCAGAATCCCAGGCATATTGGCAAATTCAGCCATGATCCTTGCAAAGAACGGTCTAAGTATAAGGCAGGCGATTGTTGACGACCCGGAGCTTTCACCTGAGCCGAAACTCACCCTTATCGTGGAAAAGAAGATTCCGGGAGAGCTTATTCCTGAGTTTCTGAAAGTCAAGGGTGTTGCAAAAGTCTCTGTTTATTAAGAGCGGTTAAACGTTTAGGTTTTCAAAGGCTGTTATTACCCACTTTTCTCCACGTTTTTCAATTTGCATTGTTACGTTGTCTCCCGCCTTTGTTGCCATCAGCTCGTTCCATTGAAGGGTTGGGATATCCTTCGGAGTTGCTTCCACCCACTGGTAGGTTGCGTTGTCCAGACGCAGAACTATATGCGTTGTTCCCTCTTCCACATATTCATATTTCCCCAAAACTTTTGCATCAACTTCTAGATAGGTTACCACTCCGAAAAGTTTCAGAAAGTCTAACCGCGTTTTGCGCACAAGCTGTTCGCTTGTTAAGCCTTCTTCATTCATTGTTATGGCTATTTTGCTTGTTTCTTCTGCGTCAACTATGGCGAAGCCAGCCAAGTATATGGTTTCATCTTTTTCCCATGTGCCCTCCCGCCAGTAAATGGGCACATACCACGCAAGCCTATATTTGCCCGGAGAAACTTCAACGGGATACAGCAGAGGCATTTCAGCGTCGTAGATGCCTGCTGCAGGCTTTGGAAGCCTCCCTTCAACAAAGTCTTCGGCGGTCATGCCCGAAATGTAGTTGGCTTGCCTGAAATCGTAGAAGAATATGCCGTCTCGTGTGGCTTTGAAAACTCCGGAGAGGGTTCGCGTGTTTCCGACGGGGTTTACACAGACCAAGGCTACAACGTCGCCTGTTTCTGGGTCTACAATGTAGCGGGTGTCCTCCGTCATTTCGAAGCGCTCGCGGCTCGGCGGAATAATCCATAGGAAGCCTCCTGCCCAATAATCGAAGCCTTCGCCTCTTCTGAAGCCTCCCATCTCGTTTATCATATCCTCAAGCCAGTCTTCATCATAAACCTGCGTAATCCACCTGGGGACTTCAGAAAGAGACTCTGCTTGGCGGTACACTTTGCCTGCTGAGTCGTAAACCATCGGGGTTTCATATCTTCTAATTAAGTCGAAGCCCACGTTGTAACGTGCCACAATGTATGCTGCTTCTTCTGTTGCGAAGTCCCATGTAATGTAGGCTATGCCATAGCTTCTTGAAATGTCGTTCATGTAGGAGCGGAAATGAATGTTGTGGTCAAACCATAAGCCTTCTCCAATAGCAAACTCTTCCTTCAGTATTTTCGGCGGAGTATTTGGGTCTGCGGCGTCTATTATAACGAATCCTTTAACGTAGTTTTCCGCGATAACGTTAGTTGAGCCTATAACGGCGACCCATACAAGTTCGCCTTCGGGAGTTTTCGTTATGTGGCACCCTAAAACTTGAGTGTTGCTTCCAAATTCTGACATGTGCCTTCTGGCTATGGAAACGGCGAGCTCCTCTGTGACGAGGCGCACCATATTATCCGGGATTCCAGTGTTAAAGGGCAGTCCTGATCTTATGCTGATGAAACTGTTAAAGTAAGAGGCGTTTGCCACCCTTTGAACCTGCCAAAAAACTATCAACATGGAGGTGGCGAGCAAATAGAGAATGAACAGAATGCCTATTATTTTTGCCCTAATTTTTGCTGAAACCTTCAGAGGAATACGCTTACTGTAGTAGTAATGCTTTTCCGTTTCCTCAAAAGTTGCACGCCTTACGGAAAAAGCTGACTCCACAAAAGCAGCGAAAAGCCTAAGCAACACGAGCAAAAATGCGAAAATGCTAAGGGGCGGCCTTGAAAACTGAATTATGAAGAAGAGAAACAAACCCAATAATAGTGAAATTATGCGCGAAGGCTTCCTCCACCCAGTTTTCCTAGGCGGTATTGGAATAAACCACACAAAAGCCCATATGAAAAGGAATACAAAAAGGTTCACCCATTCACCCTTATACCATTAATTAAAACCCGTATTATTGAAAGTTTTGCTATTATACACTGAACAAATGGTCACCGTGCTGTCTATTGCCATCTCCTTCATCTTTTGTTACCGTTTAAATTAGAAAAATTTATATTGTAATGCTGTTTCTGTTTGAGACGCATTTGGGAGGTTGTTGGTTTGTCATCACCCGCATCAGCTGGAGTTCCAGTTTTAATATTAAGGGAAGGTTCAAGCCGTTCAAGGGGAAAGGAAGCTCAACACAACAACATAATGGCGGCAAAAATAATAGCTGAAACTGTAAAGAGTTCCCTAGGCCCGAAAGGCATGGACAAAATGCTTGTGGACAGCTTCGGCGACGTAACAATCACAAGCGACGGCCGCACAATCTTAGACGAAATGGATGTTCAGCATCCAGCAGCAAAAATGATGGTTGAAGTGGCTAAAACCCAAGACAACGAGGCTGGAGACGGAACAACCACAGCCGTTATACTTGCAGGCGAGTTGCTGAGCAAGGCTGAAGAATTAATAGGCAAAAATATTCACCCAACCATAATAATCGACGGATACAAAAAGGCCGCGGAGAAGGCGCTTGAAGCTCTGGAGAAAATAGCCATACCCGTAGACCTTGACAATCAAGAATACTTGAAGAAGGCTGCCATGACGAGCATGGCAAGCAAATTGGTATCTGAACAGAGAGAATATTTGGCTGATTTGGCTGTTAAGGCGGTTCTTCAGGTTGTAGAGAAAGAGGACAACAAATACAAAGTTGACATAGATGATGTGAAAGTTGAGAAAAAGCCAGGCGAGTCGGTGAGGGATACAACACTCATAAACGGCATAGTCTTAGACAAGGAAGTCGTGCATTCAGGAATGCCTAAACATGTGGAGAACGCCAAAATAGCCTTGCTTGACACTTCTTTAGAAATTGAAAAAACAGAGTTTGACGCTAAAATCAACATTGAAAGCCCAGAGCAGATGGATGCCTTCCTAAAGCAGGAAGAAGCTATGCTGAAGGAAATGGTGGATAAACTCGTCGCAGTAGGCGCAAATGTTGTTTTGTGCCAGAAAGGCATAGACGACATGGCTCAGCACTTCTTGGCTCGAAAGGGAATCCTCGCAGTGAGGAGAATCAAAAAATCCGACATGGAAAAGCTTGCAAAGGCCACTGGTGGAAAATTAATAACAAACCTGGACGATATGAGCTCGGCGGACCTTGGCTATGCAAGCCTCGTTGAAGAACGCAAAATAGGCGATGACAAAATGACCTTTGTAGAAGGATGCAAAAACCCGCGAGCAGTTACAATTCTAATAAGGGGCGGGACAGAACGCATAGTCGACGAGGCTGAACGTTCAATACATGACGCCTTATGCGTTGTTAGGGACATAGTTGAAGAACCTAAAGTTATTGCTGGCGGCGGAGCCCCAGAGCTTGAAATCGCCCGTGTTCTCAAAAAATATGCTGAAACTCTTCCTGGAAGGGAACAACTTGCAGTTAAAAGCTTCGCTGAAGCTTTAGAAGCTGTTCCAACGACACTCGCCGAAAACGCCGGATTAGACCCCATTGACATACTATCCGAACTAAGGGCGAAGCATGAAAAGGGCGACACATGGGCTGGGATAGAAGTTAACTCTGGAAAAATTCAAGACATGAGAGAGGCAGGGGTTTTCGAGCCCATCTCCGTCAAGAAACAAGTGATAAAATCTGCAAATGAAGCTGCATCCATGATTCTAAAAATCGACGACGTGATAGCAGCTGGAAAAGCAAAGGCTCCCCCAATGCCGCCGAAAGGCCCGTCTGAAGGCGAATATCCGGGCGCTGGGGAGTATTAGAATACGTCCGAAAAAGAGAAGAAAATTTTGATAGGTCCTCCAAAACTCACCCGTTTCGAGAAGGCAAGAGTGGTCGGGGCCAGAGCCCTTCAAATATCCATGGGCGCCCCAATCCTCATCGACGTTTCAGAGAGTTTCTCAAGTCCAATAGACATAGCCTTAAAAGAGCTTGAGGCAGGTATACTGCCAATAACCATTAGGCGAACCTTGCCGGACGGCACATATCAGGACATACCTTTAAAGTGGCTTCTAGAAGAAGAGAAGAAATAACCTCTTTTTCACTCTTTCTTTTCAGTTTTAGAAGGGCGGCGGAGGAGGCGGAGGAACCCTCTGGGCCTCCTTCGCTAACATGGCATAATAATATACTGTTATTGAAATTGGAATAATGGGTTGAACGAAGGCTGCGGTGACGTTGCTTACTATGACGTTGAAAAGCCCTAGAGGCTGCCCAATAAGCCTTCCAACGTAAGATGTGAAGAGCACCGCTAAATATACTATTAAAAGTAGGATGAATGTTTTTAGCCAGCGTCTGCTTACGAGCCTCCTGCTTCTAGATAAACTCTCTAGGGCTCCAATGTCTTCTATTATGATTGCTGGAACAACTAAAGAAAACATTACTAAGAGGATTATTCCGGGCACTATCAACGCGATAAAGCCCAACCCAATTAATATCGCAGTCACAAGTGCCGCCGCCAAAAGGGAAAAAATCTTGTAGACTGCATAATTTAAGGCTTCTCCGAGAACTGCCTTGCCCCTTTCTATCACGTCCGCAGCGCACTTAACACAAACCCCATTTACAACTGTGCCTATTATCCAAGATATTATACCCATAACTGAGGCTATAGCCAGAAAAGTAAGAATGAAGCTCCAAAACCAGTTTTGTATCTCTTCTACGGGTGCTCCGGGAGCTGGAATGTTAGCTGTAACTGTGGTGACAAAATTTTCGAATATGATGCCTAAGCTTCCGTAAAGTAGTGCTGTGATAAGAAATGGTGTGAAAAACATGATAAAATTTTTGGAATAAATTGTAAAAGTCCACCTTAGAACTTCCTCTATTGATAATTCGCGTTCGGGTTTTTGAAGATTCAACCAAACAACCTTTTATTAGTTTTTATGCATGCTCCCCAAATTAAATTTGTGCAACTGATATGACTATTGGATTTCCATTTTCTTCAGGTTTTCTTTTGCGTTTTCAAGGGTTTTCCGTATTCTTGTCCAGTGGGCGCCTTGCCAATAAATTTGTTCGCATTTTGGGCACTGCCAGAACTCGTTGTAGTAGGAAAAAGTGGTTTTTTCAACTTTGCCCTCTGCTTTTTCTTTAGGTATCGGTTTTACTCTCGTGTTGCATTTTGGGCATCTTGATTTCGCCATGTCTATGTCGAGGTTTATTCCGAATTTTTGGGCGAGTTTTGCGAGTCTTTCAGCTTCTGTTTTTCCCTCCATGTATAGGGCTTGGACGCCCTTAGCTGTGGCTTGCTGGTAAAGCTCTAAATCTCTTGTGAGGAGAATTCTACGCTCTTTTTTGGCTATTGCAATAAGCTGTGAGTCGTCCATCTTATTCGAGTATTTCACGTTGTGCCCCAGCATGCGAAGCCATCGGGTTAGTTTTCCAAGCATTCCATCAACAATGAACTTCAAGATTTATCCTCCCTCGATTATTTCGCCGCTTCCAGCTTCAGCGACTATTTCGTCGTTGTCCATGACCAGTTTTCCGTTTACGAAAGTTTTGAGAGGCTTGCCTTTGACTTGCATGCCGTTAAAGGGGGAATACTTTGCTTTAGAATGAAACTTCGGCGCATTTATACGGTGTTCCTTCTTTAAATCCACAGCCACCAAGTCAGCTTTATTTCCTTCTTTCAGGCTTCCCCTACCCTTCAAATTGAAAATTTTGGCGGGATTCTCAGCCATAAGCTTAACCACGTCGGCTATAGTTAGCCGTCCGTTATTCACCTCGTTAAGCAGCAATGGAAGCGTGGTCTCCAGTCCAGGTATGCCAACCTTAACGTTCCAAACGGCATCTGCGCTTTTCTCTTCAATGGCGTGGGGAGCGTGATCTGAGGCTATAATGTCAACCCATCCCTCCTTGACGCCTTTCCATAGAAAATCAACATGATTTTTCTCCCTAACAGGCGGCACGTTTAAAGCCAAACAGCCTATACGCTTTAGATCTTCAACGGACAAAAGCAGATGATGTGGCGTAACTTCACATGATATTGGCAACATGGCTTTTTTGGCTTCCACCACCGCTTTTAAGGATTTTTCACTGCTTACGTGGCAAAAGTGCACACGGACACCAGTCTCCTTGGCAATGGCAATTACGCGCTTTACAGCTTTAACTTCAGCTTCTTCTGAATGCGCCTTAAGAAAAGCTTCAACATCGTTGCATCCCTTGAGCCTAAGCTCTTTTTCAGCGCTTTTCAAAGTTTCTTTGTCTTCTGCATGGACTGCCACTGGAACCTTTATGCCAACGTTTTTGAAGGCTTCTTTAATGGCATGGTCGTCGTCTACGTTTAAACCCCCTACTTGCTCGCCCATGAAAAGCTTGAAAGCCACGACGCCTTCCCTAATTATTTCGCCGATTTCTTGCAGATTTCTGGGAAATTCGGAGTAGAAGCCAACATTAACCAGAATCTTCCTTTCAGCAGTTTTCATTCTGTTTCTTAAGGTTTCGGCGCTCATTGTGACTGGGCTATTGTTGGGCATGTCCAAAACTGTTGTTATTCCGCCGGCTGCCGCGGCAGCGGTTCCACTGTAAAAGTCTTCTTTGTAGGATTTGCCTTCATCCCTAAGATGCACGTGGACATCTATTAAGCCTGGCAAAACCAGAAGCCCCTTAAGGCTTATTTTTTCTTCAGTCTTCGGCATATTTGCCTCTTTTCCAATTTTGAAAATTTTCCCATCCTTTATTGCCAGGCAGCACTCCATTACCGTTTTATTCACGTAAGCTTTCAAGTCTTTCAGGACTAAGTTTACGTTCAATTTGGCTCTCTCTTGAAATAGGAATAAGAAGTGAATGATGCTAAATAAAGTTAGCCGAAAATTTTTTAATAAAATCTTTTTCCGTAAGAGCTTCCACTGTTTCTCTAGCTTTTTCAAAGAGCGCTTTGTTTAAAAAGCCCCTTTCAAAAGCCTTCTCAAGTTTTTCCATGTCTATGACTCTGACTTCACCGTTTGGGCGGATGCACACGTCGACTTCCAAGTCTACATAGCGTATTGTCTTCGGGTAGACTTCCACTGGCGTGTTTAGGTTTATGTAGGCTCCTTTCCATTCTCCATTTTTTGAGAAATAGTTTGTGGTTATGCGCCATTCGCCTGGTTTTGTCTCGCTTACTGCTTTGTCGCCAACCTCTTTTGCCACGCCTAATCCGTCGTAGAAGCCGTTCGCTTTGATGGTTCTCCAGTATTTTATTTTCTCGCTGTTCATGGCTTCTATTGTGGCTTGTCCAAGGTTTAAAACTAAGCCGCTTAGCTTTACGTGTTCCACATTCACAGTTGAGCCTTCCTCTGGAAACTCCGGCTGAACTTGCATTTTGAAAAGCTTTTCCATTTCTGCTTTGCTTTTTCCCTTTTCCAGAAGTTTTTCAGCCATTTGCAGGGCGGCTGAAAGTTTGCCTCCGCAGGTTTTGTAGAAGTGGTGTCCCTCAAGGGTCGGCGTCACTGAAGCCCTCAGCTCGTCTAGTTTCCTTTTTGAGAAGTATGGAAACTCAACGTCCATGAAGTATAATCCCTCAACCAAGAGAACTGGAGCCTTCGCGGATGCTGCTCTCTCGTTTAAAGTTTTAACTTTCTCAGCAAGTTTCATGATCTCTTTTTCCAAAAAATCCTTTTGCATTTGGGCTGCTGGCTCTCGCCAGATTATTCCCCAACCCTCGGGGCATAGCTGTTTTCCCAGAGCGTAAAGTTCCGCCCGCTTGTTTATGTCGCGGATTTTTAGGCTCACGCCAACCTTGCTGTTTTTTGCGAGTATGGCATATTTCCCGACGATTTTGAGCTGGGTTGTTAAAACTGGAGTTTTTCTGCCCATTCTTTTCCGTTCAACCTGAACGATTATTTCTCTTTGTTTTTCGTTTGGGGCTTCCAAAACAGGAAGCATTCCAACAGTTTCCTCTCCTATTTGGACGTAAACAGCGCTTTCGTCTCCGCCTACAATGTTTCCTTTGTAAATGCCGTCAATGCTTACGTTCCATTTTCTGGTTATGGCGTCTTCAAGGGATGAATGTATAACTGAATGGAATGCTTTTGTGGCTTCGGCTGTGCCTAAAACAACCACTCCTTGAAGGTCATGTCTATCCTTTATTTTAATGTCTGTAGGCTCGTTAGTTTCTTGAATGCTGAAGCGTGTTTTTATGGCTTGGGAAGGCTGAACAATTTGGAAGCCGTTTTCCAGAAGCAGTTTTGTTAAGGCTGTTGTGTATATTCCCCTAACTTTAGCCTTCAAAGTTAGTCAACCTTTTCCACTTTGTAGAGCCCGTTGACTTTTTCGATTTTGAACTTAACTCCGAGAAGAGCCTCGGCAAGCCAAATGTTTGTTTCCAAATGGTCGGAAACGCTTCTTGTTAGGTATGCCGATTTGCCCCTAGCTAGGGCTACGTAGGGAATTAGCATGTCAGCCAAGTGCACGTCGACCGTGGCCTTTGCAGAAATCTCCATCCATAGTTTTTCAGCGGCTTCCACTCCAACAGCCTCACTTGTTTTTCTGGGTTCCCCTATGGCGTCTGCGCCCAGCAAGGCGCCTTTGTCAGTTTCAGCCCACAAAACTAGGGAACTCCCCTTCTGCAGAGGATTCGACTGGTCATTTATTATTTGTATGTCGGCGGCGGCGCCTTTAGCCTTTAAATAGTTATTTGCTGCGGTTGCTTGGCGTTCGGCAACTTTTCTTTCAGTTAGGAAGGTGCAAACTGAAACTCCTTTGATGGCTGTTAAGGCGCCGAACTCTTCTAAACGCAGCGGCTTCAGCTCCTTGCAAGGCTCAACAGTTAGGGTTACCTCGCCCATGCCCTTCGGGTAATAGCCATACTTGTGAACTGTTATAGACGCGTCTATTCCCATGCGCTTTAATACGGGTAGAAACACGTTTCGCATATAGTTTATTGTTGGCGAATGGGAAACATCTGTTCCACCCTTAGAAATGTGAAGATTAACCCTGTTTTTTGCGAAAATGCATATGGGCAGAACCGTCATGATAAGCATTGGGATGCTGCCTGCTGTGCCAATTTCAGCCTCGAATTTTCCGCCTAAGACTTCTTTTGGGGTGAACCAAAGCTCTCGGGAGTTCAGCGTTGCTCCTTTCACTTGGGCTTCGCAGAGTTTAGCCGCGGTTAATACGGCTTCCAAGTGTTGAGGCCTTAACCCTGGCTGAGGCCTATTCTGCCTAATGTTGTATATGTGGAGGGGCTTTCCAAGCATTGACGCTAGGGCTACTGAAAGCCTAAGTATTGTTCCGCTTCCGCTTTTTTGGCTCCCATCAATTTCAATCAACGACAACGGGCTCCCTTTCATTATGGGTTTAGCGCATAAACAATTAATAAATACAGCCTAAGAGCTATAAGAATTTGAGAGGATGTGCGCATGTATGAGTGTTGAAAGGGAGAAGGTTGAAAAACTTATAGAGAGGGTTGATGAGCTGCTTGTGGTTTTAAACAGCATTGCAGAAGACCTCCGAATGGTTTCCACATCGCTTAAATCTTTTGCGGTTTCGCAGTTTGCTCCGCCTTCCCCACCCGCACCATCGCCGGAAGAGGTTGAGGTGGAGAAGGGAAGGGGAATAGATGATGTTAAGATGACATTTCCAGAGGATTTAGAGGGTCTACTCAACTTTGAGGAGAGGGACGAGTTTATAGTGATAAAGCCCCGCCAGTTTTTAGGCTCTGAAAATTTTGCAAAAATAGCCTCCATTGTGCGCGGTTTAGGCGGAGACTACGTAAGCGCCGGAAAAGAATCCCACTTTAGGGTTCCGAAGAAGAAATTTTAACAGAACGGCTAGTACCTTATCTCAAAATCCCTGAACTCTCCGGTGTAAGCTTCCCGTTTAACATCAACTTTGGTGACTCTTGCGCCGGGCGGCCCACGCTTGCAAAATTCTATAAGCTCTTTGACAGCTTCTTCTTCGCCTTCGAAGACTGCTTCAACTCTGCCGTCTGGCGTGTTGCGAACCCAACCCTTAACGCCTCGCGTTTTTGCTTCATATCTAGTTTCAGACCTGAAGAAAACTCCCTGAACGCGACCACTCACAAGCACATGCGCCCTAACCTTCATGACAACCACCCTTCTCTTGTCTGCGGGCAATAAATTTTACAGTGTTTAGGCGTTTATGAGTCTTCACTTTAACTTATCTCTCTCCGAAGGGCGTTTTTGTCTTTTCGCCGCTTATTTTAAAAGCAAACTTTTGAAATTGAGTTTTGGAGGTTTAGGTTTGCTGGAGGCTAACCGCGGAAAACTTCTGGTTTATGCCTCAAACTTGGCTTCTTGCCGAAAGAGACTAAAATCTGTAAGTGCAGCGGCTGAAAAGGCGGCTAGAACGCTGAATTTAGACATTGAAATTGTAACTTTGAAGAGCAGGGCAGCACCAATATATGTTTACTACAAAGACGGCAAAGAAGAGCCTGTTCCATTATACTGCGATAGAAATAAGAAGTCCAGTGTGAAGAAGGTTTGCAGCGCCTTAAGAAGCATGATGTTTGTGTTGTCTTTTCATCCGAAGTATTCGGCTTTAAGGAAAATTAGGAAGGAGATTATGCGGTTTTCTTGAATTTTATCGCCTTGTTTTCAAGGGTTATCTCGTAAATTTGGTTTACGTCGAAGGCTATGCCTAGGCTTTCATATTCCTGCTCTGTTAGGAAAAGTATTATCTTTGGAATTGTGAACTGCGCCTTTGCTGGAAATATGGGCAGCTGCTGCTGTAAAGCTTGAAAAACTTCCTGCGCAACCCTCGCCTCTTCGCTTTGGGGTCTAATTGTGAACTGGGGGATCTGCCTTTCCTCAACAAGTTCAATACGTTTTCCAAGGTTTCCGTCGATGTCGCGAATAGACTCAATTTTGTTGACTCTCACGCGAAACATACACATCTACAAAGAAAATGTGGAAACCTCTATTTAGAGTTTAACCATTTTATAACAGTCTTGAGAAAGGGGCAAATAGGAAGCGTATTTTAGCGTGGCTTACTCCATCTCAATTGTTGCTGGCGGCTTAGGTGTAACATCATAATATATTGTTGAGACATTTGGGCATTTTTCATGGATTTCAGCCGCAGCCTTATCCAGTGTTTTCCAAGGAATTTCAGAAACTTGCGCTGTTAGGAAATCTTTTGTTTGAACAGCTCTTATGCTCACAGTGTAGGGCTTCTTTTCAGGCGTGTCCCTTACGGCATAAAGGACTCTTGTTATGGCTGGGTTTTCATCAATTATTTTTGCCTGCACAGAGACAACATTACGGATGGCGGTCTGATAGACCTTCCCATCTGCGGTTTCAACTTTTAAGCCGATTATTTTGCCGTAACGTCTTTCGCCGCCCTTCACTCCCGTGGCTTTATCCTTGAAAACTTTCACGTTGACGCTTCTTGATGGGACATTTAGGAAACGTGCTACAGTTTCACGCACATGCGTCACGGAAGGTTCAGCCTGAGACTCCTCGTTGTCGATTATTGCGGCGAAGTACTGGCTTGGCTTATGCTCTGCAAGTGCGCTTTCAACTATGGCTGTCGCCTTCTTCAAAGTTTCCAGCTTATCTAAGCGGATTTCGCCGACTACGCGCACTGAAAGGCCTGGCCCTGGAAAAGGTTGCCTTTCAGAAACCTCCGACGGCAAACCCAGATATCTCGCAACCATTCGCACTTGTTCCTTATAAAGCGCCAATAAGGGCTCAACAACTTTGAAGCCGAACTTTTCCATGGGGTTTATGCCCATCTGCTCAAGAACGTTGTGCTGGGTTTTAACGCCGCCGACCGTTTCCAAAATGTCAGCGCGGATTGTGCCCTGCACCAGAACGCGGCAATTTTCTTTTTTGGCTGTCTCGCTTAAAACCGTGTAAAAAGTCTCGCGGAATTTTTTCCGCTTTTCTTCGGCGTCTCTTAAACCTTTCATGGCGTTTAGAAAGCGCTCGCGGACATCAACTATTTTAACTGGCACATTGAAGGGTTCTCTGGATAGGATTTTCGCCACTTTTTCAGGTTCGCCTTCCCGCATGAAAGCGTCATCCAAAATTACGCAGATGAGGTTTTCACCTATGGCCTTACGCGTTAAAACAGCGCATGTTGTGCTGTCAACACCGCCTGAAACAGCAACCAGAGCCCTCTCATTACCAATATTTTTTCGTGTCTCTTCAACTTGGTTTTCAACAAACTTTTTCGGGTCAAAGCGTTCCATGTTGAACTGCACTCCTTTAAACAGTTAACTGATTTACCATTTCACGATTTATGTATTTGCCCCCTCGAGGCACTCTTAAAATGCCCAAAACCTTAGCTATTGCTTCCATGGAAACTGGCACTTCAAACTCGCGGAAATTTTTAAACCTAATGAAGGTTGCCTTACGTCTTCCTTGAAGAAAATCCAAATACTCTTCAAAGGATTTTAGACATGTTTCACCACCATACTTAACCCATAACTCCTTATAGTCTCCAGCCAAACGCTCGATGAAATCTGCAACGCCTCGGATTTGTGTTAAGGGACGCTTAACATAAAAAAGCAGTTTCTGGGTTTCCTTGGGCCCTACAAGGCTTCTGCGCACAAAAGCGTGCGTTTCATGGCCGCTTCTGCTCCGCTCACAAAGCCTATTCCACCATTTCTCATCCGAAAGCAGAATAAACCCGTAATGTTCATCTAACAAGCCAACAACCCCAACGCATTATTTCAAGCATATTTTAAGATTACCCGCTTCGAAAATAATATTTTTGGTAGGATTTGCCATTCAAAACGTTTCAAAATTTTCACTCGTTAAATACAAAATTTGAGGAAAAATTGTTCAGGTTTGAATGAGATTTTTAAAACTTGCCGTGCTTCTTAGCCGAAAAAGCCGCGCAAAGGGAAACTTTGGCCTCCTAAAGTTTTTCTGCAAATATGTTTTATACCTCTAAAACATGAGGGTGACTCAATGAAAACGGACGAGATGAAAACAGTTGCCAACGCATTAAATGAATTAGGTGGGAGTTACGTGGATTTTCTGCACTCTTTGGAGGAGACAATAAAAGAGGTGAAAGCAACTAAAAAATTGTTTAAAAACGGCGAAAAACCTTGGTTAATCAAGCTTGGCTTGGCACTAATACTTTTTCCAGACCCAACTATAACCGACATTATAGGAAGCATCCTAGTTGCAGCGGGAACAGTCCAAGAGGGAATCCGCCGCCGCGTCCTACACGTGGAGGACATACCTAAGACCTTTCAAAGTGTAATGAGGGAACTGCAGGCGGTTGAGGAGAGCATTAGTCGGAAACTTTGTTAAAGTTTTATATTTGCCACATGTTATATGCATAACATGTTTGGTGGAAACATGAAACTCGTAACCGTATTACTACCTGAAGCTTACCTTGAAGGGTTAGATGAGCTTGTGAGGGCGAACATGTACCCAAGCAGAAGCGCCGCAATAAGGTCGGCCGTGAGGGATCTGCTTAAAAAAGAGCTTTGGGAGAGAAGAGAAAGATAAACGCTTTTAAACCCTTTAAGGCTTATTTAAAGCGTTTTGCCATGTTCCTAATTTTCTCAGCGGATTCAGCGGGGTTCTCTGAAAGGGTTATTGCGCGTCCCACGATGAGGTAGCTGGCGCCAGCCTTCAAAGCAGATTCTATTTCCCCGCCCTGAACGCCAACGCCAGGCGAATATACTGGAATTTTTCCGCCCACCACTTCGCGAACCTCTCTTATTTTTTCAGGGTATGTCGCGCCGACCACAACACCGTCAGCACCCCATTTCAGAGCTTTCCTCGCAAACAGGACGTATTGAGGAGTTTTACGCATAGTTTCTGCATCATAGACTTTCTGTCCGTAGCCTTCGCTCGCTCCTTTATGACTCATGTAAACGAGGAGGATTACGCCCCTCTGCAGATTTTTTGCAAATTCAAAGACGGGTTTTAAGCCCTCTTCCCACCCCACGAAGGGGTTCGCTATTAAAGCGTCAAAGCCAGCCGCATAATAGTATTCTGCGATAATTTGGTTTGTTGAGCCTATATCGTTCACTTTGCAGTCCATTATTGTCATTAACCCTTTTTCATGCGCCTTTCTCACGAGCTTTTGGACGCCGTTAAAAGTGCCTAGCGGAAGAACGAGGTGATGGTTAAACTTTACAGCACAAATGTAGGGGTGAACAGCCTCTAAAACATGCTCCGCACTATTGTAGAGAATTTCACGGTTTTCAGGTTTTTCAAAGGGAAAGTCCAAGGCTAAAACAATGTTGGATTCCTTGTTTTTCGCGTTTTCCTCCATTTTAGCGCTGAAAGACAAGCCTTTGGCACCCCACACTTTATTCGTGTTCGGCGCTGAAAACTTTTACCGTTTGGATTTCTCCTCCGCAAGCAATTTTAATGTATTCCAAAGCCGTTTTAACAACTTCTTCTAGTTGCCGTGTGCTTATTCTAGGGGCGCCGTACCCAACTATGAGAATGTTTTTTGTTTTCTCCGTTATCTTTGTGTAGTCTGCATCTCTGTGGGGATAAATGCATAGAACGCGTTTGCCGTCAGCCAAGACAAGCATTTTATCCGTTAAGAGCATAGGCCTATCCATCCCAATTCCTGTGAATTCTTCTCCGTTTTCTGCAAAGCGCACGTGGAAGGGCGGGTTAAGCTTTTCCGCGTCGAAGCCGCTTATGGGAACTATCGTCTCCATTGAAGCCAAATTATAAGCGTCCACCGCCGTGGAAATTGTTGGAAGTTCATTGCCCCTTAAGACGCGCCTCAGCAAGGCTTCGCCTGAAGGCCTTATTTTCGTCGGGTCTATGCCTAGTTTCCAGTAAAAATCTCGGTAAGCCCTCACAACTGGATCGTCCTTCAACTTTTCTAAGTCATGTCTGGCTTTAACTTTCTCGTAAACCACCCTTTTCAGTTCCCGGATCTTTTCATTCTCCCCCTCCACAAGCACATTATTTATTGCGCCTATGCCCACGGCAAGCTTGGGAAACCTTTCAGAGACTTCAGCGCACCAATAGACAATGAACGACATAGCCATCCCAATCTTACATTGTAAAACATTAAATATTTAACAGCTCAGCATTCACCATTAAAGCGCTTTAAAGTAAAAGTTGAAGGACATAAAATGATTGGCGAGCTTGCAGCCTTAGGCGCTGCCATATGCTGGACTGTTTCAGCCGTCTTGTATAAGGGAGCTTTAGCTGAGACTAAACCCTTAACGGCTAACACTGTGCGCTGCCTTGGAACAAGCATATTCCTAATTTTATGTTTAGCTTTTTTGGGCAGAATCGGCATTTTAGCGGGTCTGTCAGCCTACGTGGTTTTTCTTGCCTGTGTCAGCGGGCTGATTGGCTTGGGGCTAGGCGACACCCTATACATGTTTAGCCTAAAAATCCTAGGCGTGGCGCGGGCTGTTCCAATAACTTGCACGTATCCGCTTTTCAGCCTTGTTTGGGCCGCCCTATTAGCAGGAGAAAACGTCACACTGCCCGTTGTTTTTGCAGCTGTGGCTATTGTTTTGGGAATTTGGCTTCTAAGCCAAGAGGGCGAAACTGACAAGGCGAAAATGCGGAGAAGCTTGATGGTTAGAGGCGTAGTTATAGCTTTAGTGACAGCCGTTGTCTGGTCTATAAGCATATCAATGGTTAATTTAGCCATGAAGGAAGCATCCAGTTTGGAGCATGCCTTTGCAGTTAACACCCTTAGAATAGCAGCGATTGCAGCTTTTCTACTTGTATTCACCCCAACAACCCAGAGAGGATTCAAATTTTTTAAGATGAAAAGGAGGACGGCTGCCATGCTGCTGGCTGGGGGAATAATCGCCCTAGGGTTAGGATGGTTTCTTCTAGCTTTAAGTTTCTCTCACATTCCAGAATCGCAGGCTGTTCCCATATCTTCAACAACACCGCTATTTTCAACAATGTCAGGAATCGCTTTTCTCCGCGAAAAGGTCACTGCAAAAGTTGCCGTCGGCTCCATCATAATTGTTTTAGGGACTCTCTTAATTTTCATGGTTTAGGTTTAGGCGTTTCATAGGGCGCTTCTCTTTGATGACATAAGCCTTTAAAAGCGGTATGGTTTTATACTTGCACGCTTTTAGGGAGAACTTGGCGGACTGGAAGGGCGCTTGCATGTCTGTGTCTCCCAGTGTTCGCGAGGTTCTTGCAAGGAGAATCGCTGGGGAGATTATCCTCTCAAGCAAGCCTGGGGCAACCATGAGGAAGTGGCGTGAGCTCTTCGCGGTTTCCCAGACAACCCTTTCAGATAAGATGCTGCTTTCATCCTCTGTAATAAGCGACTATGAAAGCGGGCGGAGGAAGAGTCCGGGAACAAAGTTTGTGAGAAGGTTTGTTTGGGCCTTGTTGAAAATTGACGAGGAGAGGGGAAGCCGTTTCATCCGGGAGTTTGCTAGACTGACGAGTTCGCCCAGCATGGCTGTTTTGGATTTACGCGAATTTCCAATTCCCGTTCGTGTTGAATATTTATGTAAAGCCCTTAAAGGCGAGGTTGCGGCGTGTTCAAGCCTCTATGTTAAGGAGGTTTACGGCTACACTGTTGTTGACAGCAAGAAAACTATTGAGACGCTTTCGGGTTTTGAGTATTCGCAGCTTTTTGGAGCCACAACCCAGAGGGCGCTTGTCTTCACGAACATCGGAGATGAGAACTCGCCTATGATGCTTGTGCGAATGAGCAGCCTAAAACCAAGCGTAGTCGTTTTCCACGGCGTAAAACCAGACGAATACTCAATTCGCCTGGCAGAATACGACCGCATACCCCTAATCTATTCAGCCTTGCCGAGCGTTGAACAGCTCGTGAAGTCTTTAAGGAAACTTTACCGCATTGCACTTCGCAAAAAGCTTGGGAAATCAGTTCGCCCACCCCCAAAAGTAAGCACCTAAGCGCGTGAAAAGCCATGATTAAGGTTGGGTGCTGCGGCTTTCCAGCCTCAATGAAACGCTATTTCGAAAATTATTCGCTTGTGGAGTTGAACAGCACATTTTACGAGTATCCGCGCCTAGAAACCGTTGCGAGTTGGCGGGAAAAAGCCCCGGAAAACTTCGAGTTCACAGTTAAAGCCCATCAAGACATAAGCCACAAATCGAAAATGAAGTTGGACGAAGCATGCCTCAAAGCCTTCGAAAACATGAAGCAAATCTGCAAAACCCTAAAAGCGAAAATACTGCTAATCCAAACCCCCGGCTCCTTCAGACCGGAAAAACTCGGCGATGCAGAGAAATTCTTCAGGGCTGTTGACCGCGAAGGCTTTGTTTTGGTTTGGGAAACCCGCGGGCCAGAATGGGAGAAACCAGAAGTCTATGAAAGGCTTAGCCGCGTCCTAAGCAGCTTAGACATTGTGCACGTAACAGACCCTTTCAGGGTTTTGCCTGCCTACACAAGCCAAACCGTCTACTTTAGGCTTCACGGCTTAGGCAAAGAACTTTACTATTACCAGTACAGCGACGAGGAGCTGCGAAAACTGAAGGAACTAGTGAAACCCTTCGAAGATGAGGGTAAAACGGTTTATGTGCTTTTCAACAACCTCTCCATGTTTGAAGACGGAATACGCTTTATGGAGTATTTGACGAAGGGAAAATTTCCAAAAATCACTGGCTCGGCGGGTTTAGAATCTGTGAAAAGTGTTGTTGCAAGGACCCGTTACCCAACTCCAAAAAGCATGCTCATCAAAAAAGTTGGATGGAGACTCGTGGAAATTGAGGAAGGAAAACAGGTTAGGCTTTCTGAGTTGCTTGCGGAGCTGCCGTCCAAAACCTTCAAGAGCGCAGAGGAACTGTTAAACGAGTTGAAAGCCGCCAAAAAGCTATAGCCTATACAAGTTTCATTTCGGAAATTTTTGCCTTAAGCAGCTTAAAATCGGCGGTTAAAATTTGCTTGTATTTGGCGCTGTAAAGCCCAGCTGCTGGATGAAAGGTTGGAAAAACCGTGACAGCCAAGCCCGAAACGTTTGCCTGGTAGAATTTTCCCCTAGCTTGTGTTATGCCGTTGAAAGGCAGTCCAGCCCCAGAGAAAATGTAGGCTGTGGAGTAATTTCCAAGCGTAACCATAAGCTTCGGCTTTATAGCCTTTATTTGCCTATCCAAGTAAGGCGTGCAAGTTTGGATTTCGCTGGACGAAGGCTCACGGTTTCCAGGAGGCCTACACTTCAAAACATTTCCTATGAAGACTTCACCTCTTGAAAGCCCAGCCTCAGCCAAAAGCGTGTCCAAAAATTTCCCTGCAGCACCAACAAACGGCCTGCCCTTAACATCTTCCCAGTAGCCTGGGGCCTCACCAACAAACATAATTTTGGCATTTGGATTTCCCTCGCCTGGAACAGCATTTTTGCGAGTTTTCCAAAGACCACATTTAGTGCAAGCCTTAACTTCTGAGGCAACAACCTCCAAAATTGCCCTATCAGACAAGATTAACCCCCCACGTTAAGGGATTCGACACTCTACTGTGAATTAGGCTTCCATTTAAGAGTCTTCTGGCCGACGTTATTTTTCAAAAAACTAGAGGATAGGGCTGCCATTGGTTGCGCCACAAACCAAAAAATGTAGAGGGTATACAATTTTGTTGCTGGAAAGCCCCTGCAAAATTGACATAGCCTATAGCGGCGAATCTAGATTTAACCTGTAGAAAACTAAAGTTGAGAAGCGTAAAGCCACAGTTATAAAACGTGAATCAACCTGCAAGGAGCATCCTGCACGCCAATTCTTAAATAAGGATTGTTAACACAGAAAAAGCGAAAACCCATGCTGACAAAGCTTAAGGCTAAGGTTCAATCAGCCATAGCAACTCAGGCGAAAGCGGCCAGCCGGATAGGGTTAACGCCTAATGCGGTAAGCGCCGCAGGCATAGTTTTAGCATTACTCTCGGCTTTAGCCTACACCCACGGACGTGCATACCTCCCATGGGCGGTGGTTCTGCTTTTATTGTCTGGATACTGCGACGTTCTAGACGGCGCCCTTGCAAGGCTTCACCGAAAAGCTACACCTTTCGGAGGCTTCTTAGACTCGCTGCTGGACAGGTATGCGGACTCAGCAGTCTATGCAGGCATAATTCTCGGAGGGCTTTGCACCATTCCATGGGGACTTGCTGTGCTAATAGGCTCATTGCTGGTAAGCTACGCACGTGCAAGGGGCGAGGCCGCAAACCTAAAAATGGAGGCTGTGGGCATAGCGGAAAGAGCTGAACGCATAATCATAATTGCAGCCGCAAGCCTAGTTGAGATTTTCCTGGCAAACGCCATAGAAGCTGCCGCAATTATACTTGCAATCTTAACAAACCTAACCGTGCTGCAAAGAAGCATACACGCCTATAAAGCCTTAAAGAAAATGGAAAAAGCCTAAACCCTAAAATCTTCTGCCCAAACGCAGGCGACGCTCATCTTTGGCTCTAACTTTCACAATGCCATAATGCACTGCGCATGAAACACAGTAATATTTAGTGTCTACAGGCGCTGAAATATAAGCGCCTTTCTGGCGAAGCTCCTTAGCCAAAGCAGGATCCACTAGGGATATTCTGCGTGTAACTTTTTTGGCTTTATCCCGCGGCACAAGCTCTCCGCAGTTGGCACACTGGACAAAGCCGCTTCTACCCTTAGAGCCTTTTGAACGCCCCCGACTCTTCCTCTTGTAAGGCATATCAACATCTCGCTAAGGTTCTAAAGCAGATATAACCTTGCTTACTTATATATCTGTCCTCAGCTTTAAAAGCAAAGCAATGTTAGCTTTGGGGTCAATTTTTGGAATAATCTTCCCAGAGGATGAGGTTAAAAGCGTTGTAACTCCGGGTCCATGACCTGAAGTCACGCAGTTCGTGTGCACAATTATGCCTACGGAAACCGCTCCTTTACGGTAAATCCTCCCATAAGAGTGGTCCGCGTCAAGTATGGCCACCAAATCGCCGAGCCTTAAATCGTCAAGGCCGTACTCTCGGCGTACATTCTCGTCGAAAAGCTGTATATCATAATCTCCTGAATACGTTTGGTTGGCGCCCAAACCCGAACCCATAATCGCCGCTGGAATTATATGCGTGACTGGGACTTCAAGCTTGTCGCCGTTCGGCCTGGGGTTTAAGGCCTCTAGGAAACGCGGATCCATATTCATAACCTTAACTTCTGGAAAATCCAAGAGTTTGAGGCCTACGCCGAAGGCCTTTACAAGCACCTTGTCGCCGAGCATAAGCTTCTCAAGGGTTTCTGGCTGAAAGTCAACAAGCACATGTTCTATTCCGCCATGCTTGCCAGTCACAACGCCCCGTGCGCCTTTAGCGTCGCCGGAAACCACAAAAGCCTCATTTCCAACACAGGAAAGCACATTTAAAGCAGTGTTTGCACCCTGTCCAAAACGCGGGTCATTCTCCTTATTCTCTATGCTTACGCCTGGTTCAACATGGTCAGCCTCCCAACCGCAGGCGGGGTCGCCGACCCTCACGTTGTAGGTTATTCCGCCAACACCAGGCAAAACCATTGGAACGCCTTCAGCTGAAATATTGTATACGCCTCTTCCATAAACTGGACTTGCCACTTCGCCTACAACTGAAATTTTCACCAGCCTATCAAAATTTGTCCTTAACATACGCTTATCCCAACTGAACTAGAATCAAACAATCACGGTCTAATAAACTTCCCCCATCCAGCGAAATTGCAGCATTCCTTATGGCATAATAAGTTTTAAATGCCAGTTTTCATTTTGACTTCGATAGGTAAATGAAAAAGGGCTTCAGTGGCTGAGGACAATGGCGGAAATTGGATTAAGGTCCAGAATGCTGGTTAAGGATGTTATGAGCAGCCCAGTCATAACTGTGGAAGAAGAAGCCACGGCGAACCACGTTGCAGAACTCATGGACAAACACGGCTTAGGCTGCATAATAGTGACTGGAAAAGATGGAAAACCCATTGGAATTATAACGGAAAGAGACCTCGTTGTAAGAGTGCTTGCCAAAAACATCAAGCCAGACTCTCTGAAGGCTAAGGACGTTATGACCACCCCCCTGATAACAATAGAGCCAGACGCAACGATAAACGAGGCTGCAAGGAGAATGAACAGGCTAAACATACGTAGACTCGGGGTAATGTATAAGGGACAACTAGTTGGGCTGCTCTCAAGCAAAGACATTTTAAACGTAATGCCTGAACTCATAGAAACCATTCAGGAAAAAGCCCTAATAGAAGGAGAAAACATGGCGCAAACAACAAGAGAGGAAGGCTCATCCCTAGCCGGGTACTGCGATCGCTGCGGCGGATGGTCAGATAACCTTAAAGAAGTGAACGGAGAATTCGTCTGCGAAGACTGCAGAATTGATTGAAAAGCGAGTGAAAATGGAGATTTTGGCGTGTTAAAGAGGTAACAAACGAGAAGCCCGTATATCTATGAGGTCTAGATGCTTTGCCTATGTTAAGGCGAAAGGCTTATGATTATAATAACCAAAAGAGACTCTTCAAAATAATTGAATGAAATACACCTGAATCAGTGGTTTAATGCCTGAAACATCACCATGTCTTAAAGTACCAAAAAAAGAAGGCGAAAAAGCCATAGCTTCAGCTAACAAGCTAAAAATAGTTGACGGAGAGCTGAAAATTCAAAGAGATGACGCCCATATCTATGTACCCTTAACTAGATTTCCATCGCCTGAAGAATTTGAAAAACTTAAGGAACAAATTTCAAACCTAGAGGTTTCAGAGCGCATCTTTACCGAAAGGAAAAAGCGTATTAAAACATTTCTGGAGCTACTTGAAGACAGGCTTCCATCCTACCTATTGGCAAGTCTTCCCCATGCAATAGACTTTGTTGGAGACATAGCCATAATTGAGATTCCGCCGGAACTTGAAGCCTACAAGATGAATATTGGCAATGCAATCTTGCAAGCGCACAAAAACGTTTGCACCGTTTTGGCTAAGGCTGGAGTCGTTACTGGAACATACCGCCTAAGAAAATTTGAAGTCGTAGCTGGAGAACGCAAAACTGAAACAGTTCACAGAGAATATGGCTGTAAATATTATGTGGATTTGACTAAGGTCTATTTTTCGCCGCGCCTCTCATATGAGCATAATCGTGTATCTTCGCTGGTTGAGGATGGTGAAACAGTTATAGACATGTTTGCAGGAGTCGGCCCCTTCTCAATCCTAATCGCTAAAACCCATGAAAACGTCAAAGTTTACGCAATAGATGTGAACCCCGACGCGGTCGCCTTCCTAAAAAGGAACATTAGGCTAAACAGGGTTGAGAGAAAAGTTCACCCAATTTTTGGAGATGCAAAACAAATAGTTAAGCAAATGCTGAGGGGTCTGGCGGATCGAGTAATCATGAACCTGCCTGAAAAAGCCATAGATTTTGTCGACGCCGCATGTGAAGCCCTAAAACCTGAAGGCGGCACAATACATTTTTACAGCTTTGTCACAGCTTCTGATTCGCTTGAAAATTTGAAACTTCGCTTCAAAGGCGAAGTTGAAAAATTTGGCAGAGAAGTGGAGAAAATCCTATTTTCAAGGTTTGTCCGCGAAACTGCACCCTACGAGTGGCAAGCTGTGCTGGACGCTAAAATCCGCTAAATAGTAACGGTTAGTGTTACCCGCACTTTCATGTTTTGGCTTCTAAGTTTTTCCACAAGCTCCCTTGAAAGGTTGCAGGCAGCCTTATCCGCGCAGATTCCAAGCGTGCGACTGCATATGTAGTTGCTTTTCCTCACAATCATATCTGTGGGATGTGTGAGAATAAGAAGCGGGCTCCCCTGAGCATTTATAACTTCGCTTACTCCTCCAGCCTCGATAAGGATCGTAAGTTTAGAATTTTCTCGGCGTAGGCTTTCCTTAAACCTTTCATTCAACTCGTTTAAACCCTTATCTGCTGAAGTGGCAATTATGCAGTGTCCCCTTTTTGACAATTCTTTTTCTTTAGTAATCTCAAGCGTCGACTTGTGAGTGGCTTGAATATTCTTATGTCCGTAAGCCGTAACAACTTCAGTTACTTCCATAATACATCTGCCTCATTACCGCTTAATGTGTGCATTATGCAGAGCGCTCTAAAGGATTTTTGTGACTATTCAAGAACTTCTATGGAGTCCACTTTTCCATCACCGTCCAAGTCAAAGCCTTGTATCACCGCCGCAAACGTGCCTTCAGTGTACTCCTTCAAGGTTTTCTCCCAAAAGTTTGTTAAAGCTAAAACACATGCCTTTGTGCCCACTGCTTTATTTCCAGCCAAAACTATGACCCGCTTACTTGCATCCCATGGGTTAACTATTTTTGCCACAAGCCCAACAGTGTCCGCAGTGTAAACTTGCGAAGTTTTCTGAGACACTAATCCGCCGAAAAGAAAGCCTTGCTCAGAGGGCTTCATACTAAACTTTATAGGAAGATACTCGTTCAGCTCCTGTGTTAAAAGATTGGTTCCAGGTCCGCCTACGAGGACAAGGTTGTTTTTCTCCTCCTTCTCAGCCTTCACGTCCACGTCTAGTTTTATGGCGAAGTCCACGGGCATCTTGGTAAATTGTCCAAGAAAGAAGGTTAGATGGGAAGCATAATGCCCGTCTCTCGCACTTGTTTTAAAGGGACCGTGAGGCGTGGGGCTTCCTACCACAATTTTCCCGTTGAAACTTCCATCCTCTAGAATAAATTCACTGAAGAATTTTTGCACTTTCTCGTAATCTTTGATTGTTGAAAGCCTTCCAATAGGCCTATATTCCCGTGGAAGCTCTATTCCAAAAGCCGCAGACGTCGCCCTATAGTATTTAGCCACAGCTCCTTTCTTTTCCTCCTGCCTCGTAACAGTTATTGCTCCAGCCTTCACAAGCTTTCTTATATGGTAATAGACCTTCTGCTCGTGAATCCCCAAATCTTTAGCTATTTCCAAAGGGTACATTTCCCTTTCAGAAAGCAAAACCAAAATTTTCCAACTAAGATTATCTAAAATCAACTTAAACCTTTGGGGATCATCAAATATTTTAATCTCCTTAAATTTCCGGGCTTTCCCATTATCATAAAACAGCAATTTTTTATCCATGGCCTTTCATAATCAAAAAGCCACTCTCTATTATTAAAATTTTATTAAAGGTTACAGAAGAATAATAGATTTTCACAAATTTTCTTCATGCATTAAAAGGTGCACGCCGCCGAAAGAACCTACAAAAATCTTTTAGAATTGAAAAATTTTCATTAAAAATGCTTATTAAACAAAAAGCTTGATAGATTTCGCAGAAAAGTGCAAATGCATGAGGCTTTTAAATGTGTGGCATATTCGGCTGCATTATGAAAGATGGAAACGCTGCGCCAGTAATTCATCAAGCCTTAAAAAGACTTGAATATCGCGGCTACGACTCAGTAGGCGAAGCAACAATATACAATGGCAAACTCTACGTAAAAAAGGACAGCGGAAAAATAGATGAAGTTCACAAGATTCACAATCTCGACTCTCTGCTTGGAAATATAGGCGTAGGCCACAC
This sequence comes from Bathyarchaeia archaeon, assembly GCA_038850545.1. GTDB lineage: Archaea > Thermoproteota > Bathyarchaeia > Bathyarchaeales > Bathycorpusculaceae > JAWCLS01. Next base: position 6,262 of record JAWCLS010000001.1, on the reverse strand, counting down.
AAGGTGGGCTACCCATGGAGCCCCATTAGAGGTTAATGCGCACCCTCATGTTGACTGTAACTGGCAAATAGCTGTCGTTCATAATGGAATAATAGAAAACTTCGCCGAGTTAAAGCTTGAATTGGAAAACAAGGGCCACATTTTCAAATCTAAAACAGACACCGAAGTTATAGCCCACCTAATTGAGGATGCATTTAAAAATAATCCGTCCATAAGCTTAACGGATGCTGTTCTTGAAAGTGTAAGGAAGCTTAACGGTTCTTACGCCATAGCTGTAATTTCGCTTAAGGAACCCAACAAAATAGTATGCGCCAAACATGAGAGCCCCCTCGTGGTAGGATTAGGCGAAAACGCAATCTACTGCGCCTCAGACATTCCAGCATTTCTACCCCTAACCAATAAGGCAGTTATAATCGATGATGGAGAGTTAGTGACCTTATCCTTGGAAGGTTTCGAGATAAGAAAAATTGCGGATTCAAGCCTTGTGATGCGGGAGCCCAAACTTATTGATTGGACGCCTGAAATGGCTGTTAGGCAAGGTTACCCCCATTTCATGTTAAAAGAGATTCATGAGCAGCCAGCCTGTCTACGGAACACGCTGAGGCTGCAGGAACACTATTTAGACTTGATGGCAACTTTCCTAGACCGCGCCCGTGAAGTATTCTTGGTGGCTTGCGGGACCTCTTACCATGCGTGTTTAGCTGCATCCTACATGTTTTCTAAACTTGCTTTCCTCGCAACCTACCCTGTGATAGCCTCAGAATTCGTTGAACAGCACGGTAAATCTGTAAACATTGACAGCACAATTTTGGCGGTAAGCCAATCCGGCGAGACGGCGGACACGCTTGCAGCGGTGAACATCGCCCGTCAAAGGGCAGCAACTGTGCTAGGGTTAACCAACGTCATCGGTTCCACTCTAACAAGGGTTGCACGGGTCTATATTTGTCAGCAATCCGGCCCAGAGATAGGAGTTGCCGCAACAAAAACTTTCACCTCTCAGCTTTCAGTCCTTGCTCAACTTGCCCTTAGGCTGGCAAAGAAAAGGGGGAAAATTTCCCAGGATGAGATGGACTTTTTAGAGGCAAAGCTTGAGAAGTTGCCAGACGTGGTTGAAACAATAATAATAAGTCAAGAAGAAAAAGTGAAGAACATCGCGAAAAAATACAAAGATGCTGGAGTGTTCTTCTTCTTAGGCCGTGGAATAAGCACAGCAACAGCTTACGAGGGCAGACTTAAACTTATGGAAATAGCCTATATCCCATCCATAGCCTTTCCAGCGGGCGAAAGCAAACACGGCCCAATAAGCCTAGTCGAGCACGAGTTCCCCGTGGTTTTCATATGTCCCAAAGACGAAACCCACAAGACAATAATAGGGAACATTATGGAAATGAAAGCCAGAGGAGCCACAATAATAGCGGTCATAGAGGAAGGCGACGAGGAAGTTAAGAGGCTCGCCGACGACTATGTGGAAGTGCCAAAAGGCATACCAGACGTCTTGTCGCCAATACCCTTCGTCATTCCACTGCAGCTTTTAGCATATTATATGGCTGTTGAAAGAGGGCTAAACCCCGACATGCCGAGAAACTTGGCAAAATCTGTAACTGTGAAATAAACCGCATTCGCCAATTTTAGGATGTAAATAATGTTAAATGCTAGTATCTGTATTTCACTTACTTGGTGGAATGTTTGGAGAGAGACTGGGAGAGACTCATTGATAATCTCATGAAAGAGGGCATCCTCCGCTCTCAAAAAGTGATTAGAGCTATGCGCACCGTGCCTAGAGCAAGGTTTCTGCCGGAAAATATGCAATCTTACAGCGCTGTGGACACACCTCTTCCAATTGGTTTTGGGCAAACAATCTCAGCGCCACATAGCCTCAGCTTTAAGGCTGAGCTAGGCGAGACATGGTTGCAATAATGAATGAAGCCCTCCAGTTGGAAGTAGGCCACAAAGTGCTTGAAGTTGGGGCAGGCTCTGGGTGGCATGCAGCCACGATAGCTGAGATAGTTGCTCCAAGCGGTGCGCCTCGAAGCGAGTGGGGCCACGTTTACACGGTGGAAATAATTGAAGAACTAGCAGATTTCGCCAGGAGAAACATAATTAAAACAGGATATGGAGACCGCGTTACAATAATTTGCTCTGATGGATCCATGGGCTACATGGAAAAAGCTCCATACGACAGAATTCTAGTCACAGCGGCGGCCCCCCGCATACCTGAGCCACTACTAGAGCAGCTTAAGCCGGGCGGAATTATGGTTATCCCTGTTGGAAGCGCGCATTTATTCCAAAACTTGATAAAAGTTACAAAAGGCATGGACGGCAAGATTAAAGAAGAGAATCTCGGCGGAGTTGCCTTTGTCCCGTTGACTGGGCGTTACGGTCACGAACTTTAGAACTTGGTTTTGGATCAAGCATTACCCGAACCACCTTTCTAGAGTGGTTTTCCCCTTAAGTTTAGCTGCGCCCTTTTGCATTTTCTCCAACGCTTTCTTTACACGTTCCTCTGAAAAGTCCCTTTCTTTACAGATAAAGCCTATTACGCCTTCTACATCGGGCGTTCTCCATTCTATTTTATAATTGTCCGTCACCTTTGGGTGTAGAAAAATCTCCTTAATTTTTTGAGGTTCCACTGGAAAATCAGCGTTCTCTAAATGGGGCAAGGCGTTTTCTAAGCTTCCATACTCCTTTATCAGTTTCAAGGCTGTTTTGGGCCCAAGTCCTTTAACGCCCTCAGGATTGTAGTCTGTTCCAATTAGTATGCCTACGTCAATTAACTGTTGATGGGTTATCCCGCACTCTTTTAGAACATGCTCCAATTCCACAACTTCTGGCACAACCTCAATGTAGACGGTTTTACCAGGCAGCTTTCTCCGCCCTGAAATTGTCACGTTTCTAACAAGCCGTGGCGCGCCGAAAAGGAGGCTATCGTAATCCTGGCTTGCGCAGTAGTCAGCATCTCCGCGCTTCACCATGTGAGCTGCTTGGGCTTCACCCTCACTTGGGGCTTGAACCCATGGAATCCCCATCAAATTCAGCAAGCGTTTGCTGTCTTCAGCCATGTAATCCTTAAGGCGAGATGTGGCTTGCGCATAGCTGCGGGCTTCTTCAATTCGGCCCTCTTTCAAGGCTTGCTCATATTTTATTAAGGCTTCTTCTTTGGCTTTCATGCGTCGTTTAATTTCAACCTCCTTTAAAGTTGGCGGCACGCCGTCAAAAACGTAAATTGGCTTAATTCCAAGCTCCACAAGGTTACTTGTTCTGTAAAGGAGACCGCTTAAATGGCTTGTAATCCGCCCGCTGCTGTCTTTTAATGGTGTGCCATCTGGCTGACGGATTATGGCTAAAAACTGGTAAAGCGCATTATAGGCATCTATAGCTATAGATTTTCCGCTTAAATCCTCAAGCTTAATGGAAGTTTTTGGAACAAGTTCCCGTAAGTTTACTCCCAAAACCATCCCAATAGTTTATACAAAAAGGTTTGATAATAAATTTGCGAGCTCCGCCATAAGCTTAACGCTGTTTAAAACGTATAAGATATAAGGAAGCTTAGCAATTAAGATAGTCACATCCTTGAGGAAAACATTGATGGTTGAAAAGGCAGCAACTCTTACTCTGGTAACATGCACCAGCTGTGGCAAACCCATTCCGCCCGGAGCGGAAGCCACGAAGTTCCTATGCCCAAACTGTGGAGAAATTATGATAAGACGATGCACAAAGTGCCGAAAGTTTGGGCGTTCCTATAGGTGCCCCAAATGCGGTTTCGTTGGACCATAATTCATGGAGCAAATAAACATGGGAAACATAATAATAACATATAAAATATTTCCAGTAGATATAACCGTGAACTTTGACGATTTGAAAAAGAAAATTGAAGGGTCCCTACCAGAATTCGCCACAATATACGGGTATGACGAAGAACCAATAGCCTTCGGTTTAAAAGCCTTAATATGTGCAATAAAAATCCCTGAAGACAAAACAGGCGTGCTTGAAAATCTGGAGAGAGGATTCGAGCAGATAAGCGAAATAAGCCAGGTTCAACCATTAACTGTTAGGAGAGTAAGCAGATAAGGTTAAACCTTTATATTAGGAATTAAACTTGTTTCGAAACAGAGCAATCGTTAATAGAAGGGTTCTAAATGAGTGAGGTTCAGCTTCGTGTTGGCGATGCAAGACAGCGAGACGTTGGGAGAGGTATAGCCCGCATAGACCAGAGAACAATGCAGAGACTCGGCATAAGCGCTGGCGACGTAATAGAAATAGTTGGAAAGAGAACAACTTCAGCAATTGCTTGGCCAGCCTACAGCGAGGACCAAAACCGTGATATGATAAGGATAGACGGTTTTACACGCAAGAACGCAGGCGTAGCCATTAACGAGTACGTTATCGTGAGACCGGCGAAGGTTAAAGAAGCCCTAAACGTAACCCTCGCACCTGTGGATATGAGGCTAAACGTGGACGAGGACTTCACAAATTTTGTTAAAAACCGCTTAATGGAAAGAACCCTTGTTGAAGGGGATACAACCCTTGTTATGATGCTTGGACACGCCATACCCTTTGTAGTAACAAAAACTCGCCCCCATGGCATTGTAAAGGTCACAGCAGAAACAAAGCTGACAATTCTAAGCGAACCGGCACCAGAAGGGAAAGGTGTGCCGAGAACCACGTATGAAGACATAGGAGGTTTGCATGAAGAAATCCAGAGAGTAAGGGAGATGGTAGAGCTCCCGTTAAGGCATCCAGAACTTTTCCAAAGGCTTGGAATAGAACCGCCTAAAGGAGTACTCTTGCATGGACCACCCGGCTGCGGTAAAACATTATTGGCAAGAGCGGTGGCAAACGAGTCGGAGGCTAACTTCTTCTCCATAAATGGGCCTGAAATAATGAGCAAGTTCTACGGCGAATCAGAAGCGAGACTAAGGGAAATATTCCAGCAAGCCCAGCAGAACGCTCCAAGCATAATATTCATTGACGAGCTGGATGCCATAGCGCCTAAACGTGAAGAGGTCACAGGGGAAGTTGAAAGGCGTGTGGTGGCGCAGCTTCTCGCTTTAATGGACGGCCTATCTGGAAGGGGGAACGTTATAGTTATAGGGGCTACAAACAGGCCTGGCGCCTTAGACCCAGCGCTCCGCCGACCGGGAAGATTTGACAGAGAAATTGAGATAGGCGTCCCTGACAAACAAGGAAGGTACGAAATTCTCCAGATTCACACGCGGGGGATGCCGCTGGCTGAAGATGTAGACCTTAAGAAGCTTGCTGAAATGACTCATGGGTATACTGGCGCGGACTTGGCGGCGCTTTGCAGGGAAACAGCCATGAAAGCCTTGAGGCGTTATCTCCCACAAATAAACCTTGAAGAGGAGCGCATACCGCCTGAAGTTTTAGAAAAAATGGAAGTTAAAATGGAAGACTTCCTAAACGCCTACAAGGAAGTTACGCCAACAGCCATGCGCGAAGTCTACATTGAAGTGCCAACAGTACACTGGGAAGACATAGGCGGACTGGAAGAAGTCAAACAAGAACTTAAGGAAGCTGTTGAATGGCCTTTGAAAAACCCTGAAATCTTCAAAAGACTGGGAATAAAACCGCCAAAAGGAATACTGCTTTATGGGCCGCCGGGATGCGGCAAAACCCTGTTAGCTAGAGCTGTAGCAACGGAAAGCGAATCCAACTTCATAACAATTAAGGGACCGGAAGTATTTTCAAAATGGGTTGGAGAATCTGAGAAAGCCATAAGAGAAGTTTTCAGAAAAGCGAGGATGGCGGCTCCAGCAGTGATATTCTTTGATGAGATAGACTCGCTTGTGCCTCGTCGAGGACTAGGCTTTGCAGACAGCGGTGTAACAGAACGCGTCATAAGTCAGCTTCTAACCGAAATGGATGGCATAGTAACCCTAGAGGACGTGGTAGTAATGGCAGCAACCAACAGGCCGGACATAGTTGACCCTGCAGTGCTTCGTCCAGGAAGATTTGATAGGCTAATATACGTGCCAGAACCCGACGAGAAAAGCCGCCTTCAAATATTCAAAATCTACACAAAGAACATGCCACTGGCAAAGGATGTAAGTCTAGAAAACTTGGCTGCAATAACAAAGAGCTACTCAGGCGCGGACATCGAGGCCCTCTGCAGAGAAGCTGCCATGCAAGCATTGAGAAGAGACGTAAACGCAAAGGAAGTTACAATGAAAGACTTTGAAGAAGCCTTAAAAAGAATAGGCCCGTCAATAACACCAGACATGGAAAAGTGGTATAAGAGCTTCAT